>JAOTYW010000044.1 GCA_029861705.1 Flavobacteriaceae bacterium | reverse complement strand
GATCCTCTGATCACAACCCCTGAAAGTCTGCACTTACTATTGGGCGCTAAGGGCTATAAAAAGGTTTTTGCCCGCTGTCAGGCCGTGATAGTTGATGAATGGCATGAACTTTTGGGCACCAAAAGAGGTGTTCAAATGGAATTAGGGTTATCCCGACTAAAGGGCATAAGTTCAAATCTTAAGATCTGGGGTGTTTCGGCAACAATTGGCAATCTGGATCAAGCCAGGCAAGTGCTCCTTGGGCCGGAAACAAAGGCCTACGAAAATTCCATCATGATCAAAGCAAATCTGAAGAAGAAAATCACTGTCAGAAGCATCCTGCCCAAAGTCATGGAAACATTTCCCTGGTATGGTCATTTGGGCCTACATCTCCTCGATTCCGTCATTCCTATAATACAAAGCAGTAAAACAACCTTGCTGTTCACCAATACACGTAGTCAATGTGAGATCTGGTTTCAAAAATTACTTGAAAAATATCCGGAACTCGCCGGGGAGATCGCCATGCACCATGGAAGTATAAATAAGGAAACCAGGATCTGGGTGGAGCAGGCAATTCGAAATGAAAGTTTAAAAGCCGTAGTGTGTACTTCGAGTCTCGACCTGGGAGTAGACTTTGCACCGGTTGAAACGGTGATCCAAATCGGCGGACCTAAAGGTGTGGCCCGTTTTTTTCAACGTGCAGGAAGAAGCGGACATCGGCCGGGGGAAGAAAGTGTTATTTATTTCCTGCCTACCCATGCCATTGAGTTAGTAGAAGCCTCTGCATTACAAAAATCTGTAAAGCGAAAGTCAGTTGAAGACAGGGTCCCCTATATGAATAGCTTTGATGTACTTATCCAATACCTGACAACCCTGGCCATCTCTGACGGGTTTTATCCGGATGAAATATACGAGGAAGTAAAAAATACTTTTTGTTACCAGGCAATGACCATAGACGAATGGCACTGGCTCTTAAACTTCATTGTCATGGGAAGCCAAAGTCTGAGGAATTACGATGAATACAAAAAAGTGGAAGTAAATGAGGATGGTAAATTTATTGTAACCAATCGCGGTATTGCGATGCGACATCGATTCCAGATAGGGACCATTGTGGGCGATGCTAACATAACTGTAAGATATAAGAAAGGCGGATACATCGGTACAATTGAAGAATCCTTTATTGCCAAACTTATGCCCGGGGATGTCTTCACTTTTGCCGGAAGAAATTTGGAATTTATTCAGATGCGCGATATGCAGGCACTCGTTCAAAAATCTTCAAAAAAGACGAGTAAAGTCCCCGCCTGGATGGGGGGCCGACTCACCTTATCCACCCAAATGTCAAAATTGCTTCGCGAAGAATTATTCACGGCCAGCCAGGACGAAAAGGAGCAATCCATTGAGATCCGTGCCCTAAAACCGCTTTTTGCAAAACAATTCCGGGAAAGTATAGTTCCCACAACGGAGGAATTTTTAATCGAAACATTTGAAACTTCAGAAGGTTACCACCATGTCTTTTACCCCTTTGAAGGACGCTTTGTCCATGAAGCCCTTGGAAGTCTGATCGGGTACAGGATCAGCCTGCTGCAGCCCATATCATTCTCGCTGGCTTTTAATGATTATGGCTTTGAATTGCTATCTGAAAGTCCTGTGGACATGCAGCAGGTAATAGACAATGATCTGTTTACTACCAAATTTCTTATGGAGGATCTTCAGAAAAGTATTAATGCTACAGAAATGGCCAGGCGTAAGTTCAGGGATATAGCCGTCATAAGCGGGATGGTCTTTACAGGTTATCCCAAAAAAGGGATAAAAATGAAGCACTTGCAGAGTAATTCGCAATTGCTCTTTAATGTATTTCGCGACTATGAACGAGAGAACCTGCTATTCCAGCAATCTTTTCGAGAAACATTTGAACATCAACTGGAAGAAGGTCGTTTACGGATGGCGATGGAACGAATTTCCAATATGATTCCAAAGTGGCAAGCGTGCTCTCAACCCACGCCATTGTCATTTCCTATTATTACGGACCGACTCAGCAGAGAGCGACTCAGTAGTGAAAAACTGGAAGATCGAATTCGGAAAATGGCGGTAAAGTTAGCCCGCTAGGTTGCCCTTCATTGTGTACTTTTGATATTATGGTCAAGCATATCCAGCTTAGGGAAGAGACTTTTACCCTGCATTCTTCAGGTGTAATCTATTGGAAAGCCAAGGATATGCTTTTAATAAGTGATGTGCACCTGGGTAAGATCACTCATTTTAGGAAATATGGTTCAGCTGTTCCCTTGAATGCGATCCATGGTAATTTTCGACTCCTTAATGCTGCTGTTGAAAAATTTGATCCGAAAACCATTTGCTTTCTGGGCGATCTGTTTCATTCGTACAAGAACAATGAATGGGAATATTTTGAATCCTGGGTGATCAACACAGGGATTACTTGCCTCCTGGTAAGTGGTAATCACGACATTCTATCCGAATCGCTTTTTGAGAAAATAAACATGCAAGTCTGGCCCGAATTAGTGATCGATGAATTCCTTCTCACGCATCATCCGACGGAAAGAAAACCATTTTTCAATATATCTGGACATATCCATCCTGCTGTGCGGTTAAAAGGTACTGCGCGTCAAAGTTTGCGACTGCCTTGTTTCTTCAGATCCGGGGAGCAACTCATCATGCCTGCATTTGGTGAATTTACGGGATCACACACCCTCCTTCCCGAGCCCAAGGACGAGGTATACGCCATTACACCGGATAAAGTAATTCAAGTACATTAATACCACTATGCTAGCAAACCAATCAGCATTATTCGACCTGGATCCAGCGGCCACATACCTGAATGGTGCATATATGTCCCCCCAATTAAGATCAGTTACTAATGCAGGCATACGCGCCCTGGAACGCAAAGCCAGGCCCAATACAATTTTCGGCACCGATTTTTTCACAGATCGGGAAGTGGTTAAAGCCGAGTTTGCCCAACTGATCGATGTAGCAGATAAGGATCGTACATGTATTATTCCATCTGTCTCCTATGGCCTGGCAAATGCGGCACAAAATATTCCATTAAAGTCGGGCGACGAGATCATCCTGATCGAGGAACAATTTCCAAGCAATGTATATACATGGCAGAAGGTGGCTAAAGCGAGGGGCGCGCATATAAAACGAATTTCGCCCCCGGCATTGCAAGCAGGCAGAGCCGAACTATGGAATCAGAAATTAATGGAAGCTATTTCACCCAGAACAGTGGTTGTTGCTGCGCCTCTGGTACATTGGGCCGATGGAACCCTCTTTGATCTTATGGCTGTCAGAGAAAAACTCAACGCTCTTGGGGGGTATTTGGTGCTTGACGGCACCCAAAGCATTGGGGCATATCCATTTTCTGTAACAGAACTGCAGCCTGATGTTGTTGTTTGTGCAGGTTACAAATGGCTTATGGGGCCTTATTCTTTAGGGGTGGCGTATTACAACGAACGCTTTGACAAGGGTGATCCGATCGAAGACAACTGGATGAACAGGTTAAACAGCGAAAACTTTGCCGGCCTAACCCAATACCAGGATGCCTATCAGCCAAAAGCCGGTCGCTATACGGTAGGAGAATCCAGTAACTTCATCCTTATCCCCATGCTTTCAGCAGCTTTGAAACAAGTAAATGCCTGGGGGGTCAAATCCATTCAGGAATACTGTTCAGCTATTACTGCATCGCCACTACAAGCAATTGAAGACAAAGGATACTTTATTGAGCGTCCATCTGCCCGGGCTGCTCATCTTTTTGGGCTCTATGTACCGGAGCATAAGGATTTGAATCTGATAAAAGAGGAATTGAAGAAAGCGAATATTAGCGTTTCATATCGCGGGGAAGCGATCAGGGTGGCCCCTCATGTCTACAATTCAGAGGAAGATCTCAATAAATTGGCCGGCTATCTTTAGTTCCTAAAAATCTTCTGTGCATACCACCCTAATTTCTATCTTTACCCAAATTTTTGCGGTTGAATGAATCGCTTATTTTGGACCATTTTGTTCAGGCTCCTCAACTGAGGAATCTGCAGGATACTATTTCCCAATCCGAAAAGCACATCTACCTAAAAGGCGTCAATGGCTCAGCCCTTTCTTTTCTAGTTGCACAGCTTTTCAAAGATCTTTCAAGACCTTTTCTCTTTTTGATGAATGACAAAGAAGAGGCTGCATATTTACTTAACGATCTTGAACTGTTGGTGACCAAAATGCCAGTTCTCTTCTATCCCGGGAGTTACAGACGACCTTATGAGCTGGAAGAAATTGACAATTCCAATGTGCTCCAACGCGCAGAAGTACTTAATCGCATTCAAAACAATTCCAAACCCTATATTCTAGTCTCTTACCCCGATGCCCTCTTCGAAAAAGTTGTGAATAAAAAGGACTTGAAGCGGGCAACCCTAAAATTAAAATCGGGGGGCGGTCAATCCCTGGACAAACTCAACGAAACTCTATTTGAATTTGAGTTTAAACGCGTTGATTTTGTCACCGAACCCGGTGAGTTTTCACTGAGGGGCGGGATCCTGGATATCTTTTCGTTTTCACATGACGAACCCTACCGGATCGAATTCTTCGGTGACCAAATAGAAAGCATCAGGACTTTTGATATTGAAACTCAGCTATCAATAAAAAAGGTCAATAGAATTGAAGTCATCCCTAATGTTGCTGACAAATTCCGGAAAGAAGCCCGGGTTAGCTTTTTCGAATTTCTGGATCCTAAAACCCTGCTTTGGTTTAATAATCCTGATTTGACCAAAGACAAACTTGATCGGCTTTACAAGAAAGCAGTTGATGCCTTTAGCAAAATTGAGAGTCCGCTCAGTCATATGTCTCCTGAGCAACTTTTTATGAAAGGTACAAGCTTGGCAAAAGACCTGCATTCGTTTACATCAATTTACCTGACTGAGCCAGCGACAGATCAGGACACGGCCGAAGCCAAAAATACTACGGTGCAATTTGAAACCACACCACAACCGGTTTTTAATAAAAATTTCGACCTCCTTATCGAAAATTTAAGGACCAACCATGAGCGAGGACTTAGCAATATTATCTGCTGTGCTTCACAACAACAGGCAGACCGACTTCACGAAATATTTGATGAGATAGTGGCAGAGGTGCCTTATAAAACCCTTCAGCTTCCCATACATGCCGGTTTTTACAGCCAGGAATTGAAGATTGCCTGCTATACAGACCATCAGATCTTTGAACGCTATCACAAATTCCAACTTCGCAATAGTTATGCTAAAAAACAAGCCATCACTTTAAAAGAGCTCAACAAGCTGGAGATGGGTGATTATGTAACGCATATTGATCACGGCATAGGAAAATTTGGTGGCCTGCAAAAGATAGATGTAGAAGGTAAAAAACAAGAAGCGATAAAGTTGATGTATGGTGATCGGGATATCCTCTATGTAAGTATTCATTCACTACACAAAATCTCGAAGTATAATGGTAAAGATGGTGCTGTGCCGAAGATCTATAAGCTGGGATCTGCCGCCTGGAAAAAGATCAAGCAAAAAACGAAGAGCCGGGTTAAAAAAATTGCCTTTGACCTGATCAGCGTCTATGCGAAAAGGAAAATGAAGGAAGGATTCCAATATGATCCGGATAGTTATCTCCAGCACGAATTGGAAGCCAGCTTTTTGTATGAAGATACTCCGGACCAAAGTAAGGTGACCGAAGAGATCAAGCAAGATATGGAAAGCCCAAGGCCAATGGATAGATTGGTCTGTGGGGATGTGGGCTTTGGTAAAACAGAAGTAGCCATCCGGGCAGCTTTCAAGGCGGTAGATAATGGGAAACAGGTGGCTATCCTAGTGCCGACTACCATTTTAGCCTTTCAGCATCACAGGACATTTACGGAACGACTAAAAAATCTTCCCGTATCTGTGGATTACCTTAATAGATTCCGTTCAGCAAAGGAAAAGAGGGAGATCATTTCCAGGCTTGCCAACGGTCAATTGGAAATAATCATCGGTACACATCAATTAGTTAAACCAAAAATAAAATTTAAAAATCTGGGGCTATTGATCGTTGATGAGGAGCAGAAGTTTGGGGTGTCAGTCAAGGAAAAACTAAAATCCATAAAAGAAAATGTAGATGTGCTTACACTGACCGCAACGCCGATTCCCAGAACCCTCCAATTCAGCTTAATGGCAGCGCGGGATCTTTCTGTGATCAACACACCTCCTCCTAATCGCTACCCAATTGAGAGTCGGGTCATTAGATTTGACCAGGAAGTAATTCGCGATGCGATACATTATGAGATCTCACGAGGAGGCCAGGTGTTTTTTATCCATAACCGTATCCAGAATATCCAGGAAGTGGGAGGTTTGTTGCAACGTCTGGTTCCCGATGCCCGAATTCGCATTGGCCATGGTCAGTTGGAAGGTAAAAAACTAGAAAGATTGATGTTGGATTTTATGAATGGTGAGTTTGATGTCCTGGTTTCAACCACGATTGTGGAGAGCGGACTGGATGTAACAAATGCGAATACCATTTTTATACACAATGCCAATAATTTTGGGCTTAGCGACCTGCATCAAATGCGGGGACGCGTTGGGCGTAGTAATAAAAAAGCATTCTGTTATTTTATTACGCCACCTTTTGAAAGTATGTCGGCCGAAGCTCGAAAACGTATTACGGCAGTTGAGCAATTTACCGCCTTGGGCAGTGGCTTTAATATTGCAATGAAAGATCTGGAAATCAGAGGAGCCGGGGATCTTCTGGGCGGCGAGCAAAGCGGGTTTATTAATGAGATCGGATTTGAGACCTATCAAAAAATACTGAACGAGGCCATTGAAGAATTAAAAGAAAATGAATTTAAAGACCTCTATGAAGTGCAGGAAGGGAGAAAAGGCCTAAGTAAAGAATTGCATCTTGATGCAGATCTGGAATTATTGTTCCCTGATACCTATATAAACAATATTTCAGAAAGGCTTCATCTCTATACACAACTCAATGCTGTGGAAGATGACGTAGCCTTAGCCAAATTCGTCCTGGACCTCAAGGACAGGTTCGGGGATCTTCCCCCCAGGGCTCGGGATCTGGTATCATCGATCCGTTTAAAATGGGTAGCAAGATCCTTAGGTCTAGAAAAGCTGGTCTTAAAAAAAGGGAAGATGCTAGGATACTTTATTGCCGATCAGGCATCCCCTTTTTATCAGAGCAAAATGTTTACCCGCGTTATTAAATATGTACAGAAGCATCCTGAAGAGTGTAGTATCAAGGAAAAAGAAACCAGAAAAGGATTGAGGCTAATTCTGAGATATGACGCAATTGACTCTGTAGACCAGGCCTTATTATCTCTTCGCGACCTGGCTGGAGTGACAGAAGATCACCCTGTTGCAAGTTCATAGATCAATTCGATCTTGCCTAAAAGTGATAGAAGGCATCTTCGATATGTTCTAACCCCAGTCCCTTTTTCGTTTTCAGAACTGTGATGATATCGAATCGAACTTCCATATCTAGCTTTTTATTGTTGACATAGTGATCCGCTGCTTCCACTACTAATCGGATCTTTTTTTTGCTCACATGATCAGCGAGGTGGGCAATCCACTTAGAAGTCCTGGACTTAACCTCTACAAAAATGATCTGATCCTGCGTTTGGGCTATCAGATCTACCTCAGCTTTTCGAAATCTGTAATTTCTTTCGAGAATTTTATAGCCTTTCTTCAAAAGTAGTTTTCGAGCAGCATTCTCACCTTCTATCCCTAATAAATATGGTCTATTCATAAATTTTGAAGGTTTTCTTACTTATGCAATTCATCGAAAAAATCGCAAATTTCATCGATGGAATTGGACAAGATTGTATTTTAGACCGCATAATATCGAATTTGTAACACTCTCGATACTATCCATAACGTAAGAGCGTTAAGAAGGAAACCCCTAAGCACATGACCATTCTTAAAGCCTATAGTCTATGGAGTTTTTTGTCAATTGTAATACCTCTACATTGGCGCCGTACACCCAACCACTTGATACCTACCGTGCGGCTCATTTGTACAGGCGATTGGGGTTTAGTGCCTCAGTAACCACCATTAACCAGGCTGTTGGTCTGGCTGCTGGGTCAGTCGTAGATACGCTGATCAATGAAGCCATCAACATGCCTCCGCTTGCGGCACCTATTTGGGCCGATTGGAACAATAGTAATTATCCTGCTGATGATGACGCTGCTGGCGCTATGCGCAGAGCACAACAGGAGGAATGGCGGATTGCATACACTAATTCCCTATTAAATAATAATCTCAGAGACCGACTGAGTTTCTTCTGGCACAACCACTTTGTTACTGAATTGGATGTGTACGATTGTAATTCCTTTTTATACTACTATATCAATTGCCTGCAGCGAAATGCTATTGGCAATTTAAAAACCTTTGTAAGCGAGATTGGCCTTACTGATGCCATGCTCTATTACCTGGATGGGGTATACAACAACGGAAACAATCCGAACGAAAATTACGCGCGGGAACTGTATGAACTGTTCACCTTAGGCGAAGGCCTCGGATATACGGAAGATGATATTATTGAAACTGCACGGGCCCTTACCGGGTATGTGGAACGCGGAGAAATTGGTTGTTCACCCGTTCAATTTAACCCTGAACGTTTCGATGCTGGAACTAAAACAATATTAGGTCAGACTGGAAATTGGGGATACGATGATGTCATCGATATTCTTTTTGCCCAGCGTGCCAATGAGATCGCAGGTTTTATCTGCGGGAAATTATATGCCTATTTCGTTCACCCGGATATTAACGATGATGCTGGAAATGCCCAGGCAATTATTAATGGCATGGCTGGCACCATGGTGGCAAACAATTTTGAGGTAGCTCCCGTCTTATCCCAGCTCTTTAAGAGTGAGCACTTTTTTGATGAAGAAGCTATTGGTGTGATTATCAAAAGTCCGTTTGATATGTACTTGAATTTATACAAAGAGACCGGATTCACTTATGATGATACCAATGTCAATTTCAGTATAGATGCCAGCTCCATGCTCGGGCAAACACTTTTTGACCCGTTTGACGTTGCCGGATGGCAACGCGACCGAACTTGGATCAATACTAATTTCATTATAGGTCGTTGGCTCACAATGGAAGTTGTCCTCGAGAATTTCTATCAAAATAACCCCGAACAATTCAGGACTCTGGCGATGGATGCCGTAGGTCCGGGCGACAGTAATACTTCGAATCCTGAAACTGTCGTGCGAGCTATTGTAGAAAAATTTACGCCGAAAGGGCTGCTAACGGATCAGGATTTTGAAAACGCCATGTCTGTATTTAAGATCGAGGATGTTCCCGAAAATTATTACGGATCGGATTATATCCCCGGAGGTCTAGGCCTTTGGATGCTTGCCGTAAGCGCTGAAGTACCCTCACAGGTATTCCTTCTTCTAATGCATCTGTCCAGACAACCCGAATTTCAACTAAAATAACTTAGCCTTATGTGCCACAATCATATCCCCTTTACCAATAATGATAACAACGCCCATGACGAGGAGCACAAGTACTGGAGTAGACGTTCCTTCCTCCAGGCCTTGGGTATAGCCGGTTCCGGATCCATGATGCTGGGAAGTCAAATGCTGACAGCCTCTGCACCATCTCCGCTTACAGCCGCTATTGCCAATGCTGATACGGATTCCATCCTGATACTTATCAGGCTCTCTGGCGGGAATGATGGCTTGAGTACGGTAATACCCATTGAACAATACGATACCTATGCCAATGCAAGGCCTAACATCTATATTCCAGAAAGTAAGATCCTAAAACTTACAGATGAGTTTGGTGTCCCTACTTATATGAATTCTCTGGAAGCCATGTGGGGCGATGGGCAGTTTAAGGCTGTACATGGTGTTGGATACGAAAACCAGAGTTTATCTCATTTTACCGGGTCAGATATTTATGCCAATACAGATTTGACGACTACTGGTTTTTCGGGTTTAAATACCGGGTGGATGGGTCGATATTTTGAAGACCTGTACCCAGATTATTTGGTAAACCCTCCTGCTGCGCCGGCTGCTATCCAGATCGGTAATTTTGGAAGTTTGGTTTTCCAGGGTGAAGAAACAAATTACGCTTTTGTCACCTCCAACATTGACCAATTGGAGGAAATTGCCGAAAGTGGTGTTCAATACAGCCTGGATCCTCAACTTTTTGATCAATGTATGTACGGAGATCAGCTGAGGTTCCTCAGAGGTGTTGCGAATACGACCTATGAATATTCAGGTTTGATCCACGAAGCCTATGAACGAGGACAAAATCAAGTAGAATATCAGGATAATGGTTTTGCGCGTCAATTATCTTTATTGGCTCGTTTGATAAAAGGAAACTTGGGCACAAAAGTCTACATGATCTCTATGGGAGGCTTTGATACCCACGGAAACCAACCTTTAGCACATGAACGCTTAATGTCCAATCTTTCGATTGCCATTAACAACTTCTATGAAGACCTGACATTTACAGAGCAGGATAGTAAAGTACTTAGTATGACGTTCTCAGAATTTGGACGCCGGATCTTTGAAAACGGATCCAATGGTACCGATCACGGTAAAGCGGCACCTACCTTATTTTTTGGTTCTGGCCTCAATGGCAGCGCCTTTGTGGGAGATCACCCGGCACTAGATGCGCCAAACGGTCGCGGAAATCTGGAATACACTATGGATTTCAGGGACTTGTATGCTACGGTTCTGGCAGAATGGTTATGTGTCCCGATCCCATTAGTTGAACAGCATTTACTGGGTCATACCTATAATCCCATAAACTTAGGATTTAATTGTAGCGGTGTGGAATTTCCGGATATTGCTTACAGTGATGATCCACCGACGCCTCCAATGCCGGATGAACCGCCAGTACCTGACAATCCAACACCTGATATGCTGGACGCCATTGTACATAAACCCTTTTATCCACAAAGTGGTAGCCCATATATCTATTTAGAATTGCCATTTACGGCACATGTAGATATTACGCTATTTAATATTATCGGACAGAAGGTGGGTACGATCTACAATGAAATGATGCTGGAAGGATCTTCGGAAATAGATATTCAAGCGAATATACCGGAACACCTTGCTTCAGGAAAGTACATTTACCGTATTCAAGTTCAAGACAGGAAATTGGCCAAATCGGTCATGGTAAGTTAAGTTAATACCCCACACAAACCCCGGGATTCCCATAGTGTAATGCTACATTGAGATAATTCCCGGGGTAAACTTCAAATTTGACCAAGATTAAAGCCAAACAAGACCAGGCCTGGTTAAGGCCTGCTTATTTTAACGTATGAAAATTGATACTTTGTAGATTATTTTGGTTTTGGCACAAATCTGTGGCTTCCTGGAACATTATCATTGATAAAATTTGGAACAATATGTAGGTGTTTGCTTAAATTTTTTAATTTATTTCCGAAAGTTCGATAAACTTCATCCCAATTTTACCTTTTTCGGCCTAATGCCATCCAAGGGCAGATCGTATTCCATTTTTCCTTCTCTAATCCCTTCTTGCTCTCGCATCAAAATAGTTACTTTTGTGCCTTAAGTAGCATATAGTGAGTAATCCAAATTATCCTGAAAGAATAACCATCACCGCAGCCCTTCCTTATACGAATGGCCCAATCCATATTGGTCATTTAGCCGGGGTTTATGTGCCTGCCGATATATATGCACGATATCTCAGGGGTAAAGGAAAGGACGTATTATTTGTTTGTGGCAGCGATGAACATGGTGTGGCCATTCCTATGAAGGCAAAAAAAGAAGGCGTTACGCCCAAGGAGTTGATTGATAAATACCATGCCATCATAAAACAATCTTTCACAGATTTTGGCGTGACCTTCGATAATTATTCCCGGACTTCGGCACCGATCCATCATGAAACAGCTTCCGATTTTTTTAAGACATTGAACGATAAAGGGAAGTTTATTGAAGAAACTTCCGCTCAGTTATATGATGTGGAAGCCCAGCAATTTTTAGCAGATCGATTTGTAGTTGGAACCTGTCCAAATTGTGGACATGATGAAGCGTATGGGGATCAATGCGAAAACTGCGGCACCTCCTTGAATGCCCTGGATCTGATTAATCCTAAGTCGACCATCAGTGGATCCAAACCCAGTTTAAAAGAAACCACACATTGGTATCTGCCTTTGGATCAATACAATGACTTCCTCAAGGAATGGATCATAGAAGGGCATAAATCAGATTGGAAATCTAATGTATACGGCCAATGTAAATCCTGGATCGATGATGGCTTAAAACCCAGAGCAGTAACTAGGGATCTGGACTGGGGCATACCCGTTCCCCTGGACAAAGCCAAAGGGAAAGTACTCTATGTCTGGTTTGATGCGCCTATTGGATATATCTCCTCTACTAAGGAATGGGCCGCGCAAAAAAAAGTGGATTGGGAGCCTTATTGGAAAGATAAAAACACCAAATTGGTTCATTTTATCGGAAAAGACAATATCGTATTTCATTGTATTATATTCCCGTGTATGCTGAAAGCGCATGGCGACTATGTCCTTCCCGATAATGTGCCAGCCAACGAATTTCTAAATCTTGAGGGGAATAAATTATCTACTTCTAAAAATTGGGCAGTTTGGCTACATGAATACCTGCAAGAATTTCCCGGATTACAGGATACATTACGGTATACGCTGACAGCCAATGCCCCGGAAAACAAGGACAATGATTTTACCTGGAAAGATTTCCAGGCGCGAAATAACAACGAGCTTGTTGCCATCTATGGTAATTTCATTAACCGGGTGGTTGTGCTTACCCACAAATATTTTGAAGGAGTGGTTCCGGCCCCGAATACCTTGTCGGAATCAGACGAAAAAGCACTTTCTGAATTAAAGAAATATCCTCAAAAAATTGGAATTTCTATTGAGCGCTATAGATTTCGTGAAGCTTCTCAGGAATTGATGAATTTAGCCCGATTGGGAAATAAGTATTTGGCCGAGGAAGAGCCCTGGAAGGTGATCAAAGAAGATGAAGCTCGTGTAGAAACAATTCTTCATGTTGCCATTCAGATCGCTGCAGCTTTAGCCGTTTTAAGCGAACCCCTACTTCCTTTTACGTCTGAAAAATTAAGCAGGATCCTACAATTGGATCAAGTAGCAAAACAACTCGGTTGGGAAGATGTGTCAGCACGTTCACCTCTCATCCCGGGCGGACATAATTTGGGTCAACCTGAATTGGTATTTCGTAAAATAGAAGATTCCGAGATCCAGGAACAATTAGATAAATTGCAGGCTACTAAGTCGGCCAATGAACAAAAAAATACAACCCTCATGCCACAGAAAGATACTATCACCTTTGAAGATTTCAGCAAATTAGATCTTCGGGTAGGCACGATCCTAGAGGCAGAAAAAATGCCCAAAACTAAGAAGTTACTGGTGCTAAAAGTAGATACCGGATTAGATACACGTACCATTGTTTCAGGTATTGCTGAAGATTTTGATCCGGCAGAGATCGTCGGAAAAAAAGTTACGGTTGTGATCAATCTGGCGCCAAGACCCTTAAGAGGTGTAAACAGTGAAGGAATGATTCTAATGACACAAAATCCGGAAGGAAAATTAGTGTTTGTCAATCCTGACGAAGCTGAAGTGGGCAATGGCGAAACCATCAATTAAGAGGAATAATTAAGTGGTAATCGACTGATCATTATCATAGTTCAAAAAAAACAAGATTGCTTACCTTTAACAGAAATTAGAACGCTATGTTAAGCTCAAAAATGGAAAAAGCGCTGAATGCGCAGATCCGAATAGAAGCAGAATCTTCACAAGTATATTTATCAATGGCTTGCTGGGCCGAAGTAAAAGGTTTAGAAGGGATATCACTATTTATGTATAAGCACTCTGATGAGGAGCGTATGCATATGCTGAAACTTGTAAAATACGTCAATGAACGTGGCGGCCATGCTCATATTTCTGAATTGAGTGCCCCGGATACTGATTTTGGGACCTTTCAAAAAATGTTTGAGCAGTTATACGATCATGAAATTTATGTTTCCAAATCCATAAATGAACTGGTGCAGGTTTCCATTGATGAAAAGGATTACGCGACTCATAATTTTTTACAGTGGTATGTGGCAGAGCAGATCGAAGAAGAGGCATTGGCGCGTAACATTCTGGATAAGATCAATTTGATAGGAAATGACAAAGGCGGACTATATTTGTTTGACAGAGATGTTCAAATGATTACCGTTGAAAGCGCTGCGGCAGATACGTCCCAATAGTATTTTAAATTTCTTATTTAGATTCAATCGAAATAAGTATTTTTAGCTGTAAATAGTTTTGATGGGTCAAAAACGGAAAGTTTCGGGCGAGAAGAGTGAGATCATACAGATCCTGTTGTCCCATCAAAAGAAGTACCGCTCCGAAGTACTCAAAAAAGGATATAAAGAAGAGTGTTGTAAGAAATACAAAAAGG
>JAOTYW010000231.1 GCA_029861705.1 Flavobacteriaceae bacterium | reverse complement strand
CATAAGCATTATTGTATCGGATCCTGCGAATCTGCCTCCCGTAGCTTTTGCCTCGGCCACACCAAGCAGCGGAACATTGCCATTGGAGGTGAACTTTACGGGCAGTAATTCTACTGATGACGTGGGAGTGGTCAGCTATCTGTGGGATTTTAAAGATGGATCTCCACTAGCAACAGAGGCCGATCCGGTTCATACATTCACAACAGCTGGCACCTATCTGGTACAACTTACGGTAGCGGATGAGGAAGGACTAACCGATACAGCAACAGTGACGGTAATTGTTAATGATGGCATTAACCAGGCACCGGTTGCTATCATCGATGCTACACCGCTGCAAGGCGATGCCCCCCTGGAAGTAAACTTTACAGGCAGGAACTCTACCGATGATAAAGGCGTAGTGGGTTATCTCTGGGATTTTGGTGATGGCTCGGGAACTTCGACAGAAATTACCCCAAATCACATTTTTGCCCTTGATGGTAATTACACTGTGTCCTTAACCGTTACAGATGCAGAAGGATTAAGCAATACAACATCAATTATTATTACTGTTCTGGAATTATCAGGCACGAAAGATCTCTATGGACTAATCCTGGTAAATCCGGCCAAAGAAATTGCACAAGTGCGAATAGTAGACAATGGACCAGCGAATAGATCTGTGACACGGATCTATATCCATAATGTAAGCGGTCAACAAGTTGCTGTGTACAACCCTCAGGACGTTTTTGTTAACGGCCTGTACGAGATTCCCATATCCAGATTGGGCAGTGGAACGATCTATCTGATTGGTTTTGAGATGAATTCCAGGGATACCGTAGTACTTAAACTGGTTGTAATGAATTAGCTTGAAAAAACTTAATATGAACCGATTATCGCATATGACATATTTTAAAAATGCTACCGGCATTCTAAGCTTTATGTTATTAATCGCTGCTTATTCATGCACCACAGACAGGGCGGCTGAATATGTTGATATTGCCATCGACACAGATGGAGATGGTGTTTTAGATACTCAAGAAGTTTTACAGGGTACTGATAAAAACGATCCCTGCGATCCGGTCCAGGATGCCACGTATACCTCCTATGACCCCTTAAATGCTGTTTGGCAAAATTCTGATTGCGATTCTGATGGTATTTCAAATGCCAATGAGCTTGCAGGCTCGACCAATCCCTATTTTGATGAATCCCTGGATACCGATGGGGATGGGGTGTCTGATAGCCAGGAGCTTCAGAATGGAAGCGACAAGGATAATCCATGTGATCCCTTCCAAAATTCTGGCTACTCAGCCTTCAATGATTCTAATCCTATTTGGATTGCTGCAGATTGCGACGGGGATGGCATGAGTAATGGCGATGAAATTACTAATGAAACCGATCCTTACTTCGACGAGATCGGGGGGCTAGATACCGATGGAGATGGCGTGAAAGACGAGCGGGAAACTTTGGATGGAACTGATTTGAATGACCCCTGCGATCCTGTTCAGCCTGCCGGGTATAAGGGATATGATCCTTTAAATGCCATTTGGGCTGTTGCCGATTGTGATGCAGACGGCGTAACCAATGCCGATGAGCATGAAATGCAGACAGATCCTTATCTGGACGATAGGTTATATGCCATTCCGGAGTTCTTACCAACGCTCTCTGAACTCCAATTATTTGAAGGCCCCCTTACAGATCTTGCATTTATCTCAACTGTATATGAATATGGTATAAGCACTCCCCTATTTGCTGACTACGCTTATAAACTGCGATCTGTTGCCATACCCAATGGCCAGACGATGGCCTATACCGGGGAAGGCTTGTTTAGTTTTCCAGACAATAGCATTTTAACAGAGACTATTTACTACTTAAATGATGAAAGAGATCCGGCACTGGGAAAAAAGATCATTGAGACAAGGGTCTTGATCAAAATGAGCGGCGCCTGGAATGTTGGGAAATATATTTGGAATGACACACAGACTGAGGCCTTCTTAGATGATGGAGCCCAGATTGTGGCCGTGAATTGGATAGATGCTTTAGGAAACACCCGTAATGTTGACTATAGGATACTTCCGAATGTATTATGTTTTCAATGTCATGATATCAATGGAGGAACGACCCCGATTGGCATAAAGGCAAGGGCATTGAATTTTGCTTATCAGGGAACAAATCAGCTTCAGGATTTCATTGACAATGGATTGCTCACAGGGGCCCCAGATGTATCACAAATTGCCGTCCTCCCAGACTGGTCAGACGATACGCTTCCCCTTGAAGATCGTGCCAGGGCCTATCTTGATGTTAATTGTGCGCACTGTCATCAACCGGGGGGCTCTTATAATATCAGCTACGGTGATGCTTTCGAACTCCGTTATGAAACTTCTTATGAGGACAGTAATATTTTTGAAACTCGAGTAGCTATCGAAAATCGGATTAACTCTCAGATTCCTAATTACTTTATGCCATTCTTAGGCACAACAGTTTTGCATGATGAAGGTGTAGCACTTATTAATGCCTATATAGATTCGCTGGAATAAAGATAATTCCTTGCCTATTTCAGTGACTTGACATAATTGACAACCATCCAGCGATCTTCTTCTACCGGTATGATATATTCAAAGCTCGGCATTTCATTTCTACCTGTATAGATCTTGTAATAGAAGCTTCCGTCTGGTTGACTTTGAATGGACGCCTCTGTAAATTTAGCCACCGGTGTTTCAAGAAGCAAGGCATTTATACCATCTCCTTCACCTTTTTCACCGTGGCAGGTTGAGCAATACTGAGAATATAACGTATAGCCAATATTATCTGAATCCTTCGCACTGGCATACGGATTCTTCATGTTTTTGTATTCCTCCGGAACTTCCCATGGTTCATTCTGATTCGATTTAACGATCGCCATTGACAAGAGTGCAAAACTACATGCTACTATCGCCAATGTTTTAAATAGCTGCTTTTTCATAGTATAGCGATTTGTACTTCCTAGTGTCATGTTACTTATTGAATTGAAGTAGGTTTAAATCTATAGATTCGGGTTATGTTGAATCCAATCATGAAATCTCCATCGAAGAAATCATTTTGATTGAACATTATATTTTTCTGTGGGATCAATCCGTTATAATTTGTGACAAATAGCTGGAATGCATGGCCCAGTGTGGCAAATTCCACACCTACGGCCATTCCTGCCTTAGGTTTAGCAATTCCTGTGCCAGACGAAAATGGTTGGTTGTAGTCAAGAAGTATTGAGGTTTTTGGAGTCACTTTATACCGGCCGCCAAAGCCTGCAGAAAACAAGATGTTTTTCATCCCAAATTCCACAAAATTATAATGTGAAATGCTCGGTGCCAATTGCAACGAAAGATTGGGTCCGAATCTTCGCACCAGATTGAGCTGGTGAAAATAGGAAAACCGGTCTTGTGCAAATTCAAAATCGCCATCCTTTTCGACATTTATAACCATATTCCCGTTATAAGAAATACTAAAAGGCTTCTTATCTGAACGTGTTTGTCTGAGCAAGGCGACTTTCCAATTAAAATCCAGCAGCCGATCAAATTTTGTGGCACCAATTCCCAGCGTGACATTCTTGTGAACACCATATGCTAATCCAATATGTATGTTCGACGGTGCAAATATTCCTCCCCAATCATCATCCCCTCCACTGATAAGTCCAAACCTGTGTTTAATTTGAAACTCCATCCCTTCTTTAGGGAGTATCTCATTGGTGGCATTCTCAATAATATATGGATTATGAAAGGCCGGATGAGCAGGAATTTCCGGAACAGAATCCTTTGCCATTTCCTGAGAAAGTACAAGAAGAGGAGCCATCAAAAAACTAATAAATACTATTTTTAAAAACTTCATCTGGTACTATTGTGAATTAATTATCAGGTGCTCCTTGATCTATCCAGTTCTCTATTAATTGAATTTGCGATATAGGCAAGCTCCCACTTGGAGGCATTA
>JAOTYW010000229.1 GCA_029861705.1 Flavobacteriaceae bacterium | reverse complement strand
AATATTGAAATTCTTGAATTTAAACAGATTGAGTCTCCCGGGAGTTTGGGTTGCAGAAGGTATAAAAGTTTCAAGGGCTGCTTTCATATCCTCATTTCCAAAGCCTCTTACATTCCCGGCGATCACGGCAGGCAAAATATTTTGAATCATGAAAGTAGCTTTGCCACCATAGGTTAAAGGAATGTCTTCGGCTTTCATGATACGCATTTTCCAGGTACCCCGGCAAAGTGTTATGTAACCATTCTCATAGACAGCAGTAATACCTCCTATGCGTTGTAAAGCCTGAATACGAGGATTATTTTCATCCAATGAGAAAAGTGCAAGATTGCAATTAATGCCTCGTCTCATGTCGTATACAAGATCATCATCGGCATTGAGAATGGCATAGCCCTCAGGCAATACAGTTTCAGGAATTACACCTTTAACACGGGCTAATTCTTCTATTGTATTAATTCCTTTAAGGCCCAGGTGATCTGCTGCAATATTTGTGACTATTCCCACATCACATTTCTTAAAGCCCAAACCCGCCCTCAGCAATCCACCTCTTGCACATTCCAGGACAGCAAAATTAACAGTAGGGTCTTTCAATACAAATTCGGCACTTGCCGGACCTGTACAATCTCCTTTCATTAATAAGCGATTTTGTATATACACACCATCGCTGGTCGTATATCCTACCCGGTTTCCTTTCATTTTTGCCATATGTGCGATCAAGCGGGTAGTAGTTGTTTTTCCGTTCGTCCCGGTGATCGCTATGATGGGTATTCGTCCGGTATCACCCTGTTTTGGAAATAACTTGTCTACAACCGGAGCGGCCACATTTCGCGGCAAGCCTGTGGTTGGGGCCAAATGCATTCGAAATCCAGGCCCAGCATTCACTTCCAGTACAGCCCCACCTGTCGCGGAAAGCGGTTTACTGATATCACTGGTCATTACATCGATACCGCAAATGTCCAGATCAATGATTTTTGAAATTCGTTCCGCCATAGACACATTCGCCGGGTGAACAATATCCGTCACATCTTCTGCTGTTCCACCGGTGCTGAGATTGGCTGTATCCTTTAATATTAGTTTTTCACCTTTAGCCAGTACTGAATCCACGCTATACCCGGCATCTTTAATAATGGTTTGGGTGAGTTCATTAATAGTTATTGCAGTGAGTTCCTTTTCATGACCATAACCTCTCCTGGGATCTTTGTTCACTTCAGCAACCAATTCTTCAATAGTTTGCACACCATCTCCGATTACATGGGCGGGAGTTCTTTTAGCTGCTGCGACCAAATGGTTGTTTATTACTAATAATCTGTAATCCTCACCTGTAATAAACCTTTCAACGATTACCCTTCCAGAAACCTGCTTAGCCATTTTAAAGGCCTCTTTTGCCTCCTCAAGCGAATTGATATCTACTGTAATCCCCCGGCCATGATTTCCGTCGATGGGTTTTATTACCAAGGGGAAGCCCACATATTTACAGGAAGCTTCCAGGCTGCTCTCCCGACTGATAATATCGCCGCGCGGGACTTCTACTTCTGCCTGTTCAAGGAGGAATTTGGTATCTTCCTTGTCGCATGCCAATTCAACACCTATACTGCTTGTTTCACTTGTCACTGTAGCCTGGATCCTTTTCTGATTGGCCCCGTAACCCAGTTGGCAAAGGGAATATTTATTGAGCCGTATCCACGGGATGCCTCTACTTTCTGCCTCTTCAACAATTGATCCCGTACTGGGGCCCAGACGTTGATCCTCCCGCAATTCCCTCATACGCTGTATATCTTCATCCATGTTATACTCTTCGCCGGAGATCAGAGCTTCACAAATGCGTACAGCGGCTTTGGCTGCATATCGCCCGACATCTTCTTCTATATACGAAAAGACAACATTATATACGCCCTTTTCACCGTATCCTCTTGTTCTCCCAAATCCCGTGTCCATGCCTGCCAGCGTCTGGATCTCAAGAGCGATATGTTCAATGACATGCCCCATCCATGTCCCCTCATCCACACGCATAAAAAATCCACCTTCACAGCCTTCTGAACAACGATGTGAATACATGCTCGGGAACATGGCCTTTAGTCGCTCGGAAAAGCCGGCGACCTTATTCGTGGGCTTTTCTTCCATGTCCTCCAAATCCAGGACCATTACAATCAGTTTATGTCTTCTAACAGACCAATAATTGGGTCCTCTCATGGCATTTATCTCACGTATCTTCATAGTTAAAATAAATTAGGAAGGCAATCTACATCAAGGTTAGTAAAATTTCAAGGTATGATATTTTTTCGTAACAATAACCTTATTTTTGCCTTCAAATATGTGCGCAATGGAGATAAAAGGTATTTTGATTCCTATAGGTGGTAACGAGGACAAAGGAGGAGACGAGAGGGAACAAAATCAAATGGAATATATCGAAGAAGGTATTCTTGCCCGGGTTGTTCGCGAAAGCGGCGGAAAGGAAGCCATGATCGTAGTTATACCAACAGCTTCACGTATTCCAGTGGAAGTGGGTGAAAATTATTTGAAAGCCTTTGGCAAATTGCAATGTAAGAACGTTACCGTTCTCGATTTACGCAAACGCAAAGATGCAGATCTCCAAAAAAATCTGCAATTGATTAGAAGGGCAGATTGTATCATGTTTTCAGGCGGGGATCAATCCAAAATAACAAAGAAGATCAGAGGCACGCGGCTTCACCACCTCATGGTGGAACGATATGTAAACGAAGGTATCGTAATTGCCGGAACCAGCGCCGGGGCCATGTGCATGTCCAGTGAAATGATCACAGGTGGCAGTAGTAAGGAGGCCCTGATCAAGGATGCCGTATTAACGGAGAGTGGTATGGGATTTATAAGCAACCTGATCATTGATTCCCATTTTATCAGAAGAGGAAGGTTTGGCAGATTGGCCGAAGCCGTTGCCAAATTCCCTGAGTTATTGGGAATTGGGCTCGCAGAAGATACGGGATTAGTTATCAAACAAAATGATTGGTTTGAGATTATCGGCTCAGGCATGGTCATCCTTTTTGACCCCAGAGAGCTAAGACACAACAATGTTAAATTGCTAGACCCTGGTACACCTATGTCATTGGTGAATCTAAAAGTACATGTGCTCACAAACGGGGATAAATTCAATATCACGAAAAGACAGGTTAAGGTCTTACCCCTGGATGCTCCCTTTATTACGGCTTAGTCCTTATATATAGCAAGATCTTTTTCGCCTGAGGAATTTTTGAAAGCCCTGTACATGCCTTCCGAATTAAAAGGCATTGTTATGGTGCCCGACCTGTCAACAGCAATTAGTCCACCTTCTCCTCCAAGTTTTAGCAGTCGATTATGGATTACTTCAACACCTGCTTCCTCCAGCGAAAGTCCTTTGAATTCCATAAGCGCCGACATATCATAAGCGGTTACATTGCGCATAAAATATTCACCATTACCCGTACAGGAAACCGCACATGTATTGTTATTTGCATATGTACCGGCCCCAATGATAGGGCTGTCCCCAATACGCCCGTAGCGTTTGTTTGTCATACCACCTGTGGATGTGGCGGCTGCCAAATTCCCTGTCGTATCGCATGCAACGGCCCCTACCGTGCCGAACTTGGAATTCTTCTTAGGGCTGTGGTCTAATTGGAATTCTTCTGTGTCCTTGATCTCCTGCCATTGCTGAAATCTATGTCTATCATAGAAATATGAATCCACTTCAATTGTGAACCCGAATTTTTCTGCGAATTTCAAAGCCCCATCACCTGCCAACAATACATGTTCACTATTTTCCATAACCTTCCTTGCCACTAAAATAGGATTCCGTATGCCTTTAAGAAGGCTTACAGCACCTGCACGTAGTTTCTTTCCTTCCATAATGGCAGCATCCATTTCATGTGTTCCTTCCGCCGTAAATACACTGCCCTTTCCTGCATTAAATAAAGGTGAGTCCTCTAAAAGTGTTGTTGCTTTTATCACAGCATCAATAGCATTGCCTCCCTGTTCCAAAATTGCATAACCCGAATTA
>JAOTYW010000228.1 GCA_029861705.1 Flavobacteriaceae bacterium | reverse complement strand
TGAAAATTAGGTTTACAATTCCAATGGATATTGAGCTGAAAAGTGATTCCTTAGCCGCCAAGCCTGCTCTTTCTAATATTTCAGGCGCATAGTATAGCACAAAATTGATCCCGGATAATTGATTAAAAAAAGCGAGCAAAAAGGCAAGCATGAGGGGTTTGCTATATGATTTGGTAAATAATTTCTCTGAGCCCAGGGAAGCGCTCATTGCCTCTTTAATTTCCTTTAGTTTTTCAATGGCATGCTCTTTAGACGACAGGAATTCCATCGTTTTTAAAGCTTTTTCTTCATCATTTTTTCTGGTAACAAGCCATCGAGGACTGTTAGGTATCCGAATTACTAATAGCGTATAGATCAAGGCAGGAATACCTTCTACACCTAACATCCACCGCCAGTCATTAGCCCCGTCGAAACCTTTTAAGAGATAATTGGAAATGAAAGCGATAAAAATCCCAAACACAATATTAAACTGATACATAGCCGTAAGTCTCCCACGATATTTGGATGAAGCTATCTCAGAAATGTAAATCGGGGCTGCTACAGAGGAAGCACCCACACCCAGCCCACCGATAAATCGGAAAAATGAAAAGATATAAGGGTCAGGGGACATGGCAGAGCCCAGGGCAGAAATGAAATAAAGAACTCCAATCCAAAAGAGAGTCTTTTTTCTACCGAAATAATCGCATGGAATCCCGCCAAATATAGAACCCACAACGGTGCCCCATAAAGCCATAGACATTATAAAAGTTCCATGGAACCATGGCGAAGTATTCCAAAGTTCCTTGATCGGAAGATTTGCACCACTAATAACTATGGTGTCAAAACCAAATAAAAAACCGGCTAGTGCAGCCGTTACGGAAATACCTAAGATCTTTTTGTCCATGAAGTGGTGAGTTTCAGTAAATCTACTAAAAATATAACACCGCTAAATCAGATCTTTATGTACTTACGGGTAAAAGCGTATCTAGTCTTTTTTTTCGTGGATCAGAAGGGGATTTCAAGGGTTCCCGTTTTGCAGGACTTAATCTTAGACTATCTGCTTTATGATCAACTGGAGATGTAATAGCAGGTTTCTCTTCTACCTCCTTCTCATCAAACATTCGTTTGCATCCCAACAACAAAATTGCTGCCAGCAACATGATTATAATTCGGGGCATTCTTGCAATGGCTTACGTTAATTCTAAAGTAATGTACGTAAGTGCTCCATGATACGGACGCTAGCACCCTGATTTTTCCTGACATACGATTCATTTACAAATCCTGCTTTTTGTCTAAACTCTGCGTTTGAAAAGTAGAGATCGATCCATTTTTTGAGATCCTCATACCGTTTGACAGGATTTATTCCTGAAAGCGCAACCATATCTTCGGCTTCCTTGAAACCGCGATAGTTCGGCCCAATAATGATAGGTATACCAAAAACTGCAGGTTCTAAGGTGTTGTGCAAGCCGGTGGCAAATCCACCCCCGACATAAGCCAGATCTGCATAACTATAAATTTTTGTGAGGAGACCGATCTTGTCAATGATCAATACCTGGTAATCTTCAATTTCCTCCAAAACCATATTACTGAACTTAATTGCCTTTTTATGCAGTCTTTTCACCAGGTCATCACAGGAATCCGGATCAATATCATGAGGCACCATGACAAATTTGATAGAATCAGAACCTTGGTTAATATACCTGACTAGTGGATCTTCGTCTTGTGGCCAGGTACTACCGGCAACAAAACAAAACCTTTCTTCTTTAAATCTTCTCATAAAAAGAAGGGCATTATCTCTTTGTGCGATGGTGCTTACCCGGTCAAATCGTGTATCCCCACTTAAGGTTGTCCGATCAATTCCGATATTGGCAAGCAAGGAGATGGACTGTTCATCCTGGGCAAAGAAATGGCTAACCCGCTTCAAAGCAGTTTTCATCATACCCCCATACCATTTAAAATAGATCTGATTTGGTTTGAAGCGAGCAGAAATTAGAATTAAAGGAATACCCCTGTGCTCAATTTCTTTGTAGAAATTTGGCCATATTTCATATTTGATAAAGAGTGCGATCCTTGGATTTACTATATCCAGAAACCTTTTGGAATTTGCGACTGTATCCAGGGGAAAATAACTGACTAAATCTGCCGGGCTATTTAGCTTTTTGACCTCGTACCCGGAGGGAGAAAAAAAAGTAAGTAAAACTTGATATCCGGGAAATTCGCTTTTCAATTGTGTTATGAGTGGTAGCCCTTGCTCATATTCTCCCAGGGATGCTGCATGCATCCAAATAACAGGTTTAGCCGGATCTATTGAATTTTCAAGCGCTTCGAAAAGACGATTTTGGCCTTTTACAAATTGCCTGAGCTTAGCATTAAAGAAGGCAGCAACTCTGATAAAAACAGTGCTGATTTGAATGACAATTTGATAGAGAAAAAACACTGCCTGATCCCGTTTCTAGCTAAATTACACTTCTTTATGTAAATGATTGTCGAGGGGGGGCTTTTTTTGTAATATTGTTCAATAAGCCTGTTATATGCGGAAAATTCAAATGGTAGACCTTATCCGTCAGTATGAGGATATTAAGGAAGAGGTTAATGCATCCATAGATTCTATTTTGCAATCCGCAACCTTCATTAATGGCCCGAAAGTCCACGAATTTCAGGCTTCCCTTGAACACTATTTAGGTATAAAACATGTAATCCCTTGTGCTAACGGCACCGATGCGCTTCAAATAGCCATGATGGGTTTAAACTTAGAGTCCGGGGATGAGGTGATCACTGCTGATTTTACATTTGCTGCCACGGTCGAGGTAATCGGACTGCTAAAACTCATCCCGGTTTTAGTAGATGTTGAGGCAGATACGTTCAATATTGATCCAGATGCTATTGAAAGAGCCATCACACCAAAAACCAAGGCAATTGTTCCCGTACATCTTTTTGGACAATGTGCCAATATGGAACGCATCATGGAGATTGCCAAAAAACACAATTTGTACGTCATTGAAGATAATGCACAAGCAATTGGAGCTACATATACATATACCTCCGGAGAAAAGAAAAAAGCAGGTACCATTGGCCACATTGGCACCACCTCATTTTTCCCTTCTAAGAACTTAGGGTGCTATGGAGATGGCGGTGCAATTTTTACTGATGATGATGAATTGGCCCATTACATTAGGGGAATAGTCAATCATGGTATGTACACGCGTTATTATCATGATGTAATTGGGGTAAATTCAAGATTGGATTCAATGCAAGCAGCAGTGCTTCAGGTAAAACTCCCGCATTTAGATTCCTATTGCCAAAAAAGACGCCAGGCTGCCCGTTTCTATTCTGAAAAATTTAAGAATGTGAAAGCTATTATTGTTCCAAAAATGGTCAGCGGCTGCGAAGAAATTTGTGATGCCTGTGACTGCCACGTATTTCATCAATATACGCTTCGAATTACAAATGGCCAGCGCGATGAACTTAGTGAACACCTGAAAGAGAAAGACATCCCTTTCGGTATTTATTATCCTGTGCCTTTACATCTACAAAAAGCCTATGCAGATGAGCGATACAGGGAAGAGGATTTCTCTGTGACGAACAGATTGGTCAAGGAAGTTATCTCTTTACCCATGCACACTGAATTGGATGAGGAACAATTGCATTTTATAGCAGACACGATAATTACTTTTATAGAATAATTTATGAAGATCTTGGTAACAGGAGGATTGGGGTTTATTGGTTCCCATACTGCAGTGGAATTACAACAGGCAGGTTTTGAAGTGATCATTATCGACAATTGTTCCAATGCGTCTGAAAATGTTCTGGAAGGAATAAAAGCCATCACGGGTAAGGAACCTCTTTTTTACAAAATTGATATACGAGAGAAAGAGGAAGTCCGAGCCTTTTTTGAGGTGCATCCAGATCTAACAGGAGTTATTCATTTTGCCGCATCTAAGGCAGTAGGTGAAAGTGTTGAAAACCCCTTGCTCTATTATGAGAACAACTTAAGCTCTTTGGTATATCTTCTTCAATGCCTGTCCAAGCTCGATAAACAAAATTT
>JAOTYW010000227.1 GCA_029861705.1 Flavobacteriaceae bacterium | reverse complement strand
CGCTACATTTAGCGCCTATATTTACCAAGAAAATGAAAACATTCTTTCGCCTCACACTACTTCTAGTTTGCCAACTTAGTTGGGCTCAAACCGATGTGCAAATCAAATCGCAAGTGCGTCACGCCATTGATGAATTACGTGAATTTATTGCCATCCCAAATGATGCATTGGAAACCTCTGACATTAATAGAAATCTTTCCTGGCTTACCACCCAATTCTCCAATAGAGGTTTTAATACGTCTATCCTGCCTACGGAAGGTCAGTCCTTGTTTTTTGCCACCTTACCTATGGAGGATAACAAGCCAACGCTCTTACTGTATATGCATTTTGACGGACAGTCTGTCGATCCAAAGGAATGGGATCAGGCCAACCCGTATAAAGTAGAATTAAAAGCGCCTAAAGGTGATGGATGGGAGGTCAAAAGTTTTGAAAGCTTGAATGATGATATTGATTATTCATGGCGTTTATTTGGACGATCTACATCAGATGACAAAGGTCCGATCGTCATGTTTTTAAATGCTATGGATCTGCTGAGAAAAAACGAGAGTACAATCCCTTTCAATATCAAGGTGATCCTGGACGGAGAGGAAGAGAAAAGTAGTAAGCCTTTGGCCAAAGCTGTTCAATTGTATAAGGAATTGCTCAAGGCCGATTTTCTTGTTATAGCAGACGGACCGGTTCATCCTTCAGAAAAACCTACTATAGCCTATGGGTGTCGAGGTATCACCACCTTACGCCTAACGACCTATGGCCCGATAAAACCACAGCACAGCGGACATTATGGAAATTATGCGCCAAATCCGGGCATGCGCTTGGCGAAGTTGCTAAGCGGCATGAAAGATGATGATGGGAAGGTGACCATTACTGGGTATTACGATGGGATATCGCTATCAGAAGAAGTTCAGAAAATTTTGAAAAGTGTTCCGGATGATAAGGACTTGATCCATCAGAACCTGGCGATAAAGAACGCAGAAAAAGTAGGTGAATTTTACCAGGAATCCCTTCAATATCCATCGCTCAATGTCCGTGGTCTTGGATCTGGTTGGATAGGCCCCGTAGCAAGAACAATTGTACCGGCGACTGCAACTGCAGAATTAGATCTGCGATTAGTACCTGAGACAGATGGAAACCGATTGAAAAAATTGGTCATCGATCACATAAAGGCCCAAGGATATTATGTAACTCAGGCCACTCCAACAAAAGAAGAGCGATTAAGCCATGACAAGATCATTACAGTTACAGAAGGCAGTGTCACAGATGCCTTTAGGACGCCACTGGACAACCCATATGGAATCTATCTGGAGCAGGTGTTGAAGAATACTTTCGAAGATGAGTTAGTGCAGATCCGTATCATGGGAGGCACGGTGCCCATTGCTCCCTTCATTAATGCTCTCGAAATTCCTGCCTTTATCGTTCCAATGGTGAATCCGGACAATAATCAGCATAGTCCGAATGAGAATATTAAGATAGGGCAATTGGCCTATGGTATCCGACTATTCTCCAGTTTATTGAGTACTCCCTACACGGCACAATAAATTTTCTCAACAATAAAAATTGTAAATCACTTTCTTAATCTGTGCGTAGGTAAATGAATACTCGTCATTAGTTATTCCACAGGCATATTATCAACATTTTAAGACATACGTTGTAGCCTTTATATGACATTTATATAGGTATATACTACTATTTATATATCATTTTACGTAATTTAACGTTAATAAAGAGACTACTGTTAGGAGTTTTTTTAAATAATTAGGACTATGTCTGCAGATTTAGAATCGTTAGGATCTAGCAATTATCATATATATGTTAAGGATGGATATGTCCAGCTCCACTCCAACGGCGCCAAGGACCCCCACTTTGCCACAAACTTGTGGCGAGATGTAGTCAAGACTTGTGAATCTCATAATATCTATCGCATCCTGGGCATCACAAATACTGCCAGCTCCATTAACGTAGATGAGGTACAAGGTGTTTTGAAATTGGCCAAATACCTTGGATTGGATAAAGTATATAAAATGGCTTGGGTAGAGTTGAATCCTAAATCTAATGACATTGTAGAGTTTACGGAGAACGTTCTATCATCGAAAGCTATAAATGTCAGATCGTTCGATAAAGTGGAGAAAGCAAAAGACTGGCTTTTTTCTACTTCTCAATAATCAAAATGCCATTTATTCTCCACATATTCCTTGTACATAGGAGCCATTCAATAATTGTCAATAAAATGTTACAGTATTTTTCTTACTAATTCCTCTCAGAATTTAGCGCCTATCAATCTTACACCACCCCATATCAAGGAGTAGATGATGAAAAACGGGAGATTACATTGAACACTGATCAATATGACGCGATAGTACAATTAGATTAAACCTTAATTGAATTTGGCTGTTCGAGACGACTTTTTTACAATGAAAATCACGTGATAAAATGGTTAAGAGAATAGAAATATTCTTGCTAAGCTGAATTCCTGCTCGCATTGATATTACCATATAATGAGCGGGTAACTAATTTCTCATAACGCTCTTGATGTTTACCATCCTTGCTAATATGCTGCAGGGCATATTGCTGGATAACCAGAAGGGGCAATACAATGTTCTCACGGATCCGTATAGATTCCCTGGAAAGCGATTCATCATCCATTAATACCTCATTACCCGAAATTTGTAAAAGCATTGCTTCTGATAATTTGAACTCATCGAATAAGGTTTGCCAAAAGGGACCAAACACTTTATCCGTTTTCATATAAGCGGTTAATTCAAAATAGCATTTAGACAAAGACATCATACTATTGCTCATAAGTGCATTGAAAAATGGAACCTCCAGATACAATCTTTTTAAATCTTCCATTCGTCCCTGGTCTTCTATGGCGCGAAGGGCAGTTCCAATCCCGTAATACCCTGGCACATTTTGTTTCAATTGGCTCCAGGACCCAACAAAGGAAATAGCGCGAAGATCTTTTAATGTTAGCTCTTTCTTTTGGCCTCTTTTTCCCGGTCTGCTGCCAATATTGGCGCGCTGGTAATAAGGCAGCGTGCTCTTTTGCTCCAAATAAGGGATGAACTGTTCGTGGTTTTTCAGCGCATTGTATTTGCTGAAACTCAAATCCGATATCTCTTCAAGCAACTTTCTGTTCGCTTCCGATATCGTATTATCCTTATCATAGGCCATTGAAGTCAAACCGGCTGTCAGCAATTGCTCGCTGTTATGAATGAATTGAGGCTCTGTGCCGTAAGTGCTTGTAATGGTCTGACCTTGAATTGTCAACTGGATCTCGTGGTTGGCTACCCCGTCCGTTTGTGCTGCATAAAAGCGATGCGTCTTTCCACCGCCCCTAGCCGGAGGTCCGCCCCGACCATCAAAGAAAATGGCTTTTACATTTCGTTTAGCAGAGGTCTCGGATAATTTTTCTTTTGTTTTCAGGATAGACCAATTCGCCTTTACATAACCTCCATCCTTTGTCCCGTCCGAGAAACCAAGCATCATAGTCTGCGTTTTGTTTCGGTTTTCAACATGTTTGTTGTAGATAGGAATATCGAAAAGGGCATCCATTATCTCAGCCGAATCTGCCATCCCTTTCATCGTCTCAAACAAGGGAATAATATCAATTGGCAAATTATCCAGCGTCCAACCACTCCATCTGAATAAGCCCATTACGAATAGTACAGCCAGTTTATCTTCAGAGTTGCTAATGATATACCTGTTGCACCCTTCTTCCCCATTTAATAATTGGATCTCAGAAAGTTGCCTGATGTTTTCCAGCGTATCTTTTACCAATGGATCTTTAAAATCATCAGCATTCACCTCAATATCTTCCTGTAGCAACAGCTTCTCCAATTCAAATTCACCCAATTCTTCAATTGATTCCTTGATCTTTCCACAATGAATGAGGATTTGTGTTACTACATGTTCATGAGCACTGTGGTCCTGACGGATATCCAATACAGCGAAATGGGTTTTAAAAATATCCACCTTATCCCTGAACCGATCCAATTCATCCAAATACAGTCCGTGGTATTGTTCTACCAGGATCTTCCTAATATCA
>JAOTYW010000064.1 GCA_029861705.1 Flavobacteriaceae bacterium | reverse complement strand
AGCTTGGCGGGGAATCTCCATATTTGAATTTGGGCAAATTGATCGCTGGGAGTGAAGGCACCCTCTTTTTTATTACGGAGATCACCGTCCTGCTCGATGATCTGCCTCCGCCATATTCGGCCATGATCGTTCCGCATTACAATTCGCTTGAAGGCTGTTTGAATGATGTAGCGCCAAGCATGAAGCACGATCTTTATTTGTGTGAAATGATGGACAAGGTGATCCTGGATTGCACAAAGGATAATCGGACACAGCTACCCAATCGGTTCTTTGTTAATGGGGATCCGGCGGCGCTACTTATGCTGGAACTAAAAGACGACAGTGAAGAAGCATTGAACAAGCAGGTTGCAGGAGTGCTACAAACACTTGAGCAAACCGCTGCATCCTATGCAGCACCAGTTTTGAGAGGGGATGATATTCAGAAGGCGATAACACTAAGAAAAGCCGGTCTTGGCTTGTTGGGTAATATGGTGGGCGACAAAAAAGCGGTCGCCTGTATAGAGGATACCGCAGTGGCCATCGATGACTTGAGTGCCTATATTGGCGAATTCACGGAGATCATGGCCTCCTATGATCAGCAAGCCGTCTATTATGCACATGCCGGAGCAGGGGAATTACACCTGAGACCTATTCTAGATCTGAAAAGATCTAAGGACGTTGCACTATTCAGGGAGATCACAACGAAGGTAGCCGAATTAGTAAAGAAATATAATGGGTCTTTTAGCGGAGAGCACGGCGATGGTATAGTAAGGGCAGAATTTATTGAATATATGATCGGCCCTGCCAATTATGAGCTCCTCCGCCAGATTAAATCAACTTTTGATCCCAATGGAATTTTTAATCCGGGAAAGATCGTAGATCCCTATCCAATGGATCAAGCTCTTCGTTTTGATCCAGATCGTAATGAACCTGAAATAGAAACGCTCTTTGATTTTACCGATAGTCAGGGTATTCTGCGGGCTGCTGAAAAATGTAATGGCAGCGGGGATTGCAGGAAAAGTCACCTCATGCCAGGAACCATGTGTCCGAGTTACCAGGCCACTCGCAATGAGCGCGATACAACACGGGCCAGGGCAAATGCATTACGTGAAGTATTAACCCATTCACCAGCAGAAAACCGCTTTAACAGTCAAGAACTTAAAGAGGTGTTTGATCTCTGCCTCTCGTGCAAGGCATGTGCAAGCGAGTGCCCAAGTAATGTAGATGTGGCTACCCTTAAGGCAGAATTCCAATATCAGTATCAGGAAAGCAATGGGTATGGCTTCCGAGATCGCATATTTGCTCGTTCAACTGAATTAAATCGACTCGGAAGTAAATTTGCACCCCTGGTGAATATGCTGCACAGGGGTTTTCTGACTGCGGGAATTTTCAAATCGATATACGGCGTAGCGCAGAAAAGACAGCTGCCTAAAATATCAAGTTTTAATTTTAATAAGCATCTACAAAAACTTGTATATCAAGAAGATAATACAAAGGGTAAACTTGTATTATTCATTGACGAGTTTACACAATTTCAAGATATCCAGGTTGGAAAAGATGCGATCGATCTGCTAACTACTTTGGGTTATTCCATCGAACTGTATCATGGAGATTCTGGGAGAGCTTTGATCTCTAAAGGTTTTCTGGCAGAAGCTAAGTCTGCAGCTTTGAAAGTAGTCACTGATCTTGATCAAGCTACTGATTCAAGACCCATAATTGGTTTGGAACCTTCAGCTATTTTGACGTTACGTGATGAATTCACTCGTTTTGGAATAGATCCTGTCAAAGTGAATCGATTAAAAAACAGGTCTTATTTGCTGGAGGAATTCCTGGTATCTGAGTTGGATACAGGTCGGATCTCATCTGAGCAATTCACTACTGAAGAACGCGTAGTTCATGTACATGGGCATTGTCATCAAAAAGCCTTATCTGACCCGCAAATAGCCATACGTGCATTGGGCTTACCCGTCAATTATAAGGTGCATTTAATACCTTCAGGATGCTGTGGTATGGCCGGTTCTTTTGGCTACGAAAAAGAACATTATGAAGTAAGTATGGACGTTGGTCAGCTTGTCCTTTTCCCATATATAGATGCCCAGGAGGGAAAGGCGCTCTTTTCGGCCAATGGAACCAGTTGCAGACATCAGATTTTAGATGGTACAGGCAAGCCGGCAGAACATCCGGCAACGATCCTTCGGAAGGCATTGCGCAGTAGTTAATCGCCTAATAACACCTTGATTTTTTTCGACCGTATTTAACTCCTATCTTTAGCGGCTGAAAGCCCAATAAGCAACGCATGGGGAATACATTTGGACACTTATTCAGATTAACCACTTATGGGGAATCTCACGGCCCCGCTATTGGAGGTATTATAGACGGCTGCCCGGCAGGCCTAAGCCTGGACATGGATTCGATCCAGCATGACCTGGACAGAAGACGCCCGGGTCAATCTTCTATTGTAACCCAAAGAAAAGAATCTGATCAGGTAGCTTTTCTTTCTGGAATTTTTGAAGGAAAGACGACAGGAACACCCATTGGCTTTCAGATTCAGAATGACAATCCCAAATCAAAAGATTACGACCATATTAAGGACACATACAGGCCCAGTCATGCCGATTTCGTATATGACAAAAAATATGGGGATCGCGATTATCGCGGCGGTGGCAGAAGCTCTGCCCGTGAAACGGCTTGCAGAGTAGTAGCAGGTGCCATTGCAAAACAACTCTTATCAGAAGTTAGCATTCAGGCCTTTGTTACCCAGGCAGGAGACATAAGCCTGGAAAAAAATTGGGAATCATTGGATCTAAGCAAAGCTGAAAACAACCCTGTTCGCTGTCCGGATCCAGATACGGCCCAGGCCATGGAGGCTCATATTAAGGAAGTGCGTAAAGAGGGAGATACCATTGGGGGTGTTATTACATGTGTCATCAAAAACCTGCCCATCGGACTTGGGGAACCGGTATTTGATAAGCTGCACGCCCAATTAGGTAAGGCCATGCTGTCTATTAATGCAGTAAAAGGCTTTGAATTTGGTAGCGGATTTGCCGGGACCCGGATGCGGGGCTCCGATCACAATGATGCATTTAATCCGGATGGCAGTACACAAACAAATTTTAGTGGTGGGATCCAGGGTGGGATCAGCAATGGTATGGATATCTATTTTAATGTTGCTTTTAAGCCTGTAGCCACGATATTACAGGAATATGATACAATAGATAAGGCAGGGAATAATGTTAAAGCACAGGGCAAAGGTCGGCATGATCCATGTGTTGTGCCTCGTGCAGTGCCTATTGTTGAAGCTATGGCTGCTTTAGTCCTGGCCGATTTTATGTTATTGAATCGCACTTCAAGAATCTAAACCAGAGGCATACGGCTTATCATGTCAAAACACTATCTTTCTTCTTAAAATAAAGTATATGCGCAAGCTTGAACTTCATTGGCAGATTTTAATAGGCATGCTTTTAGGCCTGGTATTCGGATTTGTGATGACTTATCCGGACTGGGGCAGGGAATTCGTGCAGGATTGGATCAATCCTTTTGGAAATATATTTGTCAAACTGCTCAAATTGATCGCTATTCCTTTGATCCTGGCTTCATTAGTTAAAGGGATCTCAGACCTGAAGGATATTTCTAAATTCAGAAAGATCGGATTTCGGACCATGGGGATCTATGTGGTGACCACAGTCGTTGCGATTTCGCTCGGTCTGATCCTGGTGAACATTATGCAGCCCGGGAATGGCATATCGGAAGAAACGATCACAAAATTAACAGAGACATATGCTACAGATACGGCCGTTACATCCAAACTTGAAGAAGCATCCAAACAACGTGAACGCCCCTTAGGCTTTATAGAAGACATGGTTCCGGACAATGTATTTGGAGCATTAAGTGATAACAAGCTGATGTTGCAGGTGATCTTTTTTACTGTGTTTTTAGGAATTTCTATGCTGCTGATCGGCGAGGAACGAGCCAAACCTCTCAAGCATTTCTTTGATGCACTGAATTATGTGGTGCTCAAAATGGTGGACCTGATCATGCTAACAGCTCCTTATGCTGTTTTTGCCCTATTAGCCAATGTAGTGGCATCTTCGGGGGACCCCGATTTGTTGTATGCCCTATTGCGCTATGCCGGGGTTGTAGTCCTGGGACTCTTTTTGATGATCGTATTTTATACCATTGTTGTAGCTACGTATACCAAGAAAAATCCATTTTGGTTCCTGAAACAAATAAGTCCGGCACAGTTGCTGGCTTTTTCAACCAGTTCCAGTGCAGCAACATTGCCTGTTACGATGGAGCGCGTTGAAGAGCATATTGGAGTAGATAAAGAAGTTTCCAGTTTTGTCTTACCTGTAGGGGCGACTATTAATATGGACGGTACCAGTTTATACCAGGGCGTTGCAGCTGTTTTTATTGCACAGGCGCTGGCACATGATATGACCCTAGGCGATCAGTTAACCATTGTATTAACAGCCTTGCTGGCCTCAATAGGTTCTGCCGCTGTTCCCGGGGCCGGAATGGTGATGCTGGTAATCGTCCTGGAATCGATCGGATTTCCGGCGGATAAATTAGCTATTGGATTAGCACTCATTTTTGCTGTAGACAGACCCCTGGATATGTGTCGGACTGTGATCAATGTCACAGGAGATGCCACAGTATCCATGGTAGTAGCGAAATCTGTTGGCAAACTTGGGGATCCCAAAGTTGAAGATTGGGATGATTATTACGAAGAAGTAAAATAAGTCTCTTATGAATATTTGTTTTTTAATGTATCCGTGGGAAGAAATTGATGCAGCTAATGATACTAGCCTGGCATTCATCCATGAATGTGTCAAGCGCAAGCATGGAGTTGCATTATGTACCCCTGCTAACCTTACTATAAGGAACAGTGTTACTAACGCCTTCTGTACTGTGATCAATCGTATGGAAAAAGTACCTGCAAACTTAAAAAGCTTTTATAAGCAAGCAGACATTCGTGAAGAAATGCTGCCATTGGCAGGCTTTGATGTGATCTTTATGCGGGCCAATCCACCATTGGATCCGATTATGCTGAACTTTCTTGATTCAGTCAAAGATGATGTCTTTATTGTTAATTCCTTACGCGGATTACGTGAGGCAAATAACAAGTTATATACAGCTGCCTTTGGAGACAGCCATAGCAATATTATTCCGGCAACCCATGTATCCAAGAACAAAGAGTATTTGGTCCGACAGGTAAAAGAATCTAAAGCCGATAAAATGATCCTAAAACCTCTGAATGGTTTTGGAGGCTCCGGAGTTATCCTAATTGAAAAATCGGCGATGAATAATATTAAATCCTTGCTCGATTTTTATGTCACGAATCCTGATGGGAGTTCTAACTATGTGATCCTTCAGGAATATATAGAAGGCGCAGATAAAGGGGATGTGAGGATCCTATTGCTCAATGGGGAACCCATTGGTGCTATGCGCCGTATCCCCGGAAGTGAAGACCATAGGTCCAATGTTTCCGCCGGCGGGTCAGTGGCCAAGCACACTTTGACTAAAGAAGAGCGTTCGCTATGTAAGCAGATTGGCCCAAAACTGGTTAAAGATGGGTTGTACTTTGTTGGGATAGATGTGATCGGAGGTAAATTGGTGGAAGTAAATGTGATGTCGCCCGGAGGTGTTACGTATATGAATAAGGTATACAAAACCAAAATACAGTCCAAGGTGATTGATTTCGTAGAAAGCCGGGTACTAGACAAACTTCAGGCATTCGACCGTAGATCACGATTACGAAACGAAGTTGAGAATGCATAGATTAGCCGCTGCGGAGATCATTAAAAAGATCAAGTCTGAAGAGATCTTTGAAGCCGTAGCTGAAGATTACTCCTTTACTATCTCTATTAAAGAATATGTGCCTTATATGTGTGGCGCCGTTCACGATGGACACCAGTTTCGGAGATCCTTATGGGAAAATTGCCTGCATACAGAATACGAACGCTGGTATGAAGAAGATCCCTGTACGAGAGAAATGGTACGCACAATGCCCATTGTGATCGCCGGATGCGACAGTCGGTTTGAATACGACCTTAACCGCTCACCGGATGGCGCGATTTATACCGACGCCTGGGGAAAACAACTCTGGAAGGAGCCTCTTTCCAAAGAAGAATATGACCTAAGCCTCACAAAACATCGCATATTTTATGAGGTAGTTCATGCACTTGTTGAATCCCTGGAACAGAAATTTGAAAAGTGCATCGTATTTGATATGCACAGTTATAATTGGGTTCGATGGGATAGGGAAGTACCTACCTGGAATCTTGGAACACTCAATATTGATAATGAACGGTTTGGATCCATAGTTGAATCCTGGCGGGTAAAACTATCTGAAATGAAGTTGCCCAATGGGAAACGATCAACTGCAAAAATCAATGACACTTTTCAAGGAAATGGTTTCTTTCTACGTTATATATCAGGAACTTTTTCCAACACCCTGGTTCTGGCAACTGAGATCGCTAAAATATATTGCGATGAACTTGAAGGAACTATCTATCCGGAAGTTGTCGCTGCTGTGGAATCACAATTAAAAGAATTGATACCTTTGCAGGCCAGGGAATTTCAGCAAGCAGATCTATGAGGCAACATTCTACAAAATCTCAACTTAGGAAGCAACATGCTAAAGTCTTTGAGATAGATTCCAACCTGGATAGGCTTGTCCGGCCGATTGAACTCCTCAGTTCTGTGAACCCGATCAACATTGAGAAAGAAAAACAACGATTCTTCGCATCCAAATTCAATGAAGAGCCTCAATTTAAGTATCCTAAAATAAAATTTGACCCGCTTAAACTACAGCGACTCTTCTTTTCTCAACGCCCAGACCGACTTACGGATCCGCAATTAGAAGAGCTGTATCGCGATGTAATCTATTTTTATTCCAATATGGTTCAGTGCATTAGCACTATTGGCACCAAAGATGAATTCTATTATAATTCGCTTCGGGTCTACGGGACGCCCACGGAAAAGGATGTTGAAAATGCACGCTATATTTTGCATTTCGAAGATGAACCATTGGGGCCTGAGATGGAAAAGATTTTTACAGGCGAAGAGGCCAAGGCTTATTTTGAAGATTTTGCCAAAGCCTATGATTTTCCACTACAGGTCAAGTTCGCTACGCACATAGCAGCAGACGCCATGGTGAGTAATATTACGCAAACCCTGCTACTGAAAAGGAATGCCATGTTTAGCCAAAACCAACTGCTTACGCTGGCTAATCATGAGGTTGGGGTTCACCTGGTCACATCTTTTAACGGATTAGCCCAACCGCTGAAAATATTTGCCAATGGCTTCCCAAAGAATGTCGAAACCCAGGAAGGTCTTTCTGTATTAAGTGAATACAAAAGTGGCGCTTTAACTCTGAAGAGACTTAAAGAATTGTCTTATAGGGTTTTAGCATCAGATGGTTTAAGTAAAGGTTACGACTTCAGGACTACTTTTGACATGATCCATAATCAATACAAACTCAATCGCAATGAGGCTTTTAGTATTACCTTAAGAGCGCATAGGGGTGGTGGTTTTACAAAAGACAGACTCTATCTGAGCGGATTAAAAAAGGTGTATGAGTTGTATAAATCCGGCCTGTCTCTCGATCTTTTGCTTAGCGGAAAAGTATCGATCGACTATCTGGACAGTATCAAATACTTAGAAGAAATTGGCTTACTAGCACCAATTATTCATAAGAATTACGCTTTTGAGCAAGACGAAAACAGCAACAAAACGCTCGATTTTATTCTTCGGAATCTGAAATGATCTCCTCGAGGAATTTCGACTCAAGCTCGGCAGTTGGCACCATGCACCTATCTTGCTTCCCATACCATTTATAGCGATTTCGGGCAACCCAATCATAGATCGGATCTCTTAAAAAAACCGGCAGTAACTGAAAAAGAAAAAGCACCCGGTATATTCCACCAAATGACCTGCCTATCTTAAGCACAGCATTAGATTTCGTAGAATGTCCTGCGAAGGGTTGAATTAGTACAATAGTATCTGTTTCGTCAGTACTTAGATTGTGTTCCTGTAAAAATTGTTGTCCTATTTTGCTTTCCAATGGGGCAAATCGAAAAGTGTCATGCTTGTCTCTTTTAATGACCCATTGAACAAGTCGATTACAAAGATTACAGACACCATCGAATAGGATGATCTGCTTTTGGTATTTCATCGGGGCTACTTTTTTCGTTGAACAAGTTCTAATTGATCAACACTAACATTTGTTATAAACCGACCGTAATTCACAACGGCCTTATTTTTTTCAAGGCTATCTATACTACCAACCGCTTTTCCCTCGAGCATGCGCACCCGATCACCTATTTCAAAGACTGGCCTTGGCTTTGGTTTGGGTTTAGCAGGTTTGGCTTTTGCTTTCTGTTTGCGGATAACCTGGATCTCTTTTTCTATGGTTTTGGCTACTACTTTTTTATTAAGTTGCTTTTTTGGGCTGGGTTGCTTGGGTTTTTTAGCCCGTTTACTATTCTCAGTTTCGATCAGGTGGAGGAGTTCGGATACCAGTTGTCTCTTTTTATTGTGTTTATAGTATTTAGAGGCGATATCATCCACTTTATCCCCCAGCAATATCATACGTTGATTATGGTCATATAATTCCTGAAAACTCTCCAATTTCGCTTTTAATTTGGCATTAAGTGTATTTAGTTTCTGCGATTCTTCCCGCGCCTTGGCCTCTTCCTTCTGCATTTGCGACCCGGTTCTTACCATTTTGTTGCGTTCCTTTTGCATTTTAGCAATAGTAGCGTCAAAACGGACTTTACCTCGTTCTATTTTTTTCTTTGCTTTGTTGATAAGACTGTAGGGAATCCCAATTTGTTGGGCAACTTCAAAGGTAAACGAGCTGCCAGGCTGCCCGGTTTGCAATTGAAAAGTGGGTTGCAGCGTACTTGAATTAAATAGCATATTGGCATTGGTAGCATGTGGCAATTCATCCGCCAATAGCTTTAAATTGGCATAATGAGTTGTTATAACCCCATAGGAACCTTTATCGTAAAACACTTCCAGACAAGCTTCGGCCAAGGCACCTCCCAGTTCAGGATCGCTACCTGTTCCAAATTCATCGATAAGAAATAAAGTGTTCCGTGTGCATTTCTGAAGAAACCTCTTCATGTTTTGAAGTCTGTAACTATACGTACTCAGATGGTTTTCAATAGACTGATTATCACCAATATCGCTCAAAATATTGCTAAAGAAACACAGGGAGCTGTCTTTATGCACGGGGATCAAAAGCCCACTCTGAAGCATGAGTTGCAGAAGTCCTATTGTTTTTAAGGTAATGCTTTTTCCACCGGCATTTGGACCCGAAATAACGAGTATCCTGTTTTCCTGATGGAATTCCAGGGTTTGCGGCCAGGTCTTTTCTTTTTTCTGCTTATTACTCAAATAGAGCAGGGGATGGTAGGCATCTTTGAGGAATATTCTTTTTTCATCATTAATCTCCGGCAATATGGCATTGAGTTCTTTAGCGTACTTGGCCTTGGCGCTGCAGATATCCATCTGAGTCAGGAAGGATACATACTGCACGAGCAGGGGAGCAAACGGTCTAATATATTCAGTTAGCTCCTTTAGAATACGCCTAATCTCTTCTTGCTCATCAAAAATGAGGTTATTCAATGCGCGACTATGTTGCATAACTGCATCAGGCTCAATAAATACAATACTGCCTGTTTTTGAAGCCCCAAGTACGCTTCCCTTGACTTTTTTGCGATACATCGCCTTGACTGCCAGGACTCTTTTTGAATCAACGGTTGACTCCCGGATCTCATCTAGGTAATCCTGTGCCTTATATCTGCTCAAAGCAGAGGCGAAGCTTTGATTTAGTTTGGCTCGAACACTTTGAATGGCCTTGCGGATCTCCTTGAGTTCAGGAGAAGCATCGTCCCGTATTTCGCCAAAACGGTCAATGATTTTTTTGATCTCATCAACAAGGGGTTTTGCATCTTCAAGGGTAGCAGTTTCTTTAGACCAAAGGGGAAATATTAATTTCTGTTTTTTAAAGAATTTTCGATGCAAGCTTCCGGTCTGACAAATGCCTGAAATCCGCCGGAATCCGTCTACTTCAAGGGAAGTATTATCGATAGCCAATAATCTGAGTTCATTATCAATAGGATCAAATCCGTGATTTGGTATGACAGTATCAAGCTCGAAGGAATCGAGATATTCCTTTGTTTTCCCAAGTGAGTTTAGAATCTGCTCTTCTTTCTCAAACGGTGCGATCTTAGCTGCTGCCTGCGCACCTGCTTCTGTAATACAACGCGCGGCTAGCTGCTCTAAGACTACCGGAAATTCAAGATCAGAAAGTGTTTTTGCAGGGATATACATGATTACTATCGGGTGCCTGCAAAGGTAGGGATTATGGGCGATTTCTTAAAAAATGTACTGAGATAAGCTTCTGAATTTGGACAAAGACTTCAATAAATGAACAGAACAGTGGTATTGACAACATTTAAAGTGCTTTAGAACAATATTCCGCCCGAAAAAACGTGTAAATAATAGAAATATGTGGGTGATGTGCGTCAAAGCATCATATCAAATCATAATTAGCATGAAACGGAGTCTACAGAATATACTTGGGCTATTGGTATTGGGGTTATTATCCTCATGCGGGGCTACAAGTAATTTGGAAATTACGGCAATGGAACCGGCTGCCATTAATCTTGAACAAGAATTGGGTCGGATTGGAATTATAAATAGCAGTAATCCCGAAGTTGACGCAAGTTCAAAAGATAAACTAACAGCTCATTATAGAAAGCAAGACAGCAAATTGGCCCAAAGTGGGGTGACCGCTGCATTAGAAGGATTACAGGAAACACTACAAGCCGATGCCCGATTTGACAAAGTGGTACTGATCACCGAAACACCAGAAATTCTAGTCGGACTGGGTACAGAGTCCATGCAGGTGGCATGGCAAAGCATTGCTAATTTATGTGAAACTTACGAAGTTGATGCCATTTTTGCACTTGCGAATTATGAGACAGACACTGAGGTCAGACTAAAAAAGACTTCCTATTTGGCCTTAGACCTGATCCGGGTAGAGAACAAAGTCCGCGGACATGAGGTTACCGTTGAAACCTTGATAGAGAATGGGTGGCGTATTTATGAGCCCAAGAGTAAGAAGATCCTGGACGAATTCTCTTCAAAGCAAGAGATTGTTTCTGTAGGCCAGGGTTTAACTCCGGTAAGGGCCATGGAAAATCTAGGTTCCAGATATGATGATGTCGTTTATCAAAGTAAAAAGAGCGGCACACATTACGGCTCGCGTTTGAAACCTATGGAGCGCAAGATCGCACGTGAATACTATAGTAAAGGTTCGCCCACCTTCGAGAAAGCGCATGCACATGCATTGGATGAAGAATGGGATAAAGTAAAACAGCTTTGGGAACAGGAAGTAAACAATCCCAATCAAAAAATAAAACAACGTGCCTGCCACAACCTGGCAGTTTGGTTCGAATATCAGAACCAGTTAGCGCAAGCCATTGTTTGGGCTACCATAGCTAATGAATTAGGTAACAATAAGAAGGTGAAGGCCTATCTTGAAAACCTTCTCAAGCGAGAAAACCAGGATATGCTAGTCCAAAATCAACTGGTTCAGACCCAGTTCTCTGATTAGCATTTAGCATTTGTTTCAGATATGTAAATCGGCTACTTTTAAGTCAGATTTATAGCTTGTATGGATGTACGAATTAACCCTAGCTGGAATTCCCGCTTATCACATGAATTTGATAAGGACTACTTCGCAGAGCTTGCGCAGTTCGTAAAAGCTGAATACCAATCACAACGTTGTTTTCCGCCCGGGAAAGAGATCTTCGCTGCGTTCGAGCATTCTCCTTTTGATCAAACTAAAGTCGTTATTATAGGGCAGGATCCATATCATGGTCCTGGTCAGGCGCACGGTTTGTGTTTTTCTGTTCGGGATGGTATCCCGTTTCCTCCTTCTTTGATGAATATTTTTAAAGAAGTTGAGACCGATATGAAGGTGCCTTATCCCGAAAGTGGGAATTTAGAACGATGGGCCAAGCAGGGAGTATTATTACTTAATGCTACGCTGACAGTACGGGCACACCAGGCCGGAAGCCACCAGGGAAAAGGCTGGGAGCGCTTTACTGATGCCGTGATCGAAACACTTTCAACCGAAAAAGAAGGCCTTGTGTTTTTGCTTTGGGGTGGCTTTGCAAAGAAGAAAGCTTCTTTGATAGATGGCGACAAGCACCATATCCTGACATCCGGTCATCCTTCACCTTTAAGCGCTAACAGAGGATTATGGTTTGGAAATAAGCATTTTAGCCAGGTCAATGAGATCCTTTCTGCAAATGGCGCACCTCCTGTACAATGGTAGGAATACGATATTATTAAAACCGGTAATCGACTTTAAGGAAGAAATAGCGGGGCAGTAAGCGAAAAGTTGAGCTGTTAAATCCCGTTTCGTTGATCGAGTAGTTCCTAAATGTATCTGTATTCCAAATATTAGGTGCTAAAAAATGCAGTGTAAGTTTATTTGGGATTGCTTTATACCTGGCTTCCAGATCAGAGAAATAGAATGATCTAGCTGCGGACAGATTGCCAAAATAATAGCGTTCATTTTTCAGGGAGATGTTTAGCTTTTTATTAGGTTGCCAGATAAGATCCAGGAAGGAACTGTTATCTGTATTGACAGACTCCGATT
>JAOTYW010000296.1 GCA_029861705.1 Flavobacteriaceae bacterium | reverse complement strand
GGTATTGACAACACTTCGCGTCCATTCTGAGCCAATAACAAAATCAAATGTTGAAGTTACGATGCTTTTGAATTCGCCCCCAAAAGTATAGGACTGGATATCGAGGGAGCGGATTTCTGACGAATTGATCCTATTTTCATAGTTATTTTCATTATAGCTGAACTTTGCCCGCAGGCTGGATGACAGATCTTTTAGATATTGACTCATGCTAAGGGAGACGCCAGTGAATTGCTTGCCATCAAGAAGAATATTTTCAGATAAACTATAATTGGGTGTGATGCGCCGGTTTGTACTCAGATATTCCTTGTTGTTATTTAAGAAGTAGGAAACACTTAAGGAAAAGGAGTCGGACCAACTCCCGTAATTCAGACCGGAAAACCAGTAATTGCCTGGTAGCATCTGGAAGCCAGTGTGGCCCCGAGTGAAATATCTATAACTGCTAAGCACATAGCCGGTTCGCAGATCCCGTGTAGTTAAGGAGCTTGAATCGTGTTTATAACTGACTATGAAATTGACCTTTGGCTTCGGTTGCCATAAAAACCCAAGTCTTGGAATGAGTACAAATAGAGCATTCCTTGATTCTCGCCCCCTCTGTACTGTCGTATTCCTGTATTGGTGGAAGGCCAGCTCTGTTTTTAATTGGATTTTTTGAAAAGAATATTTATAGTTCAGCTTGGCATAAAAATCATCTAATTGATTTTTCATCTGGTTTATGTATTCACCTCCTGCAGCTTGGGGGTTATCACCATCAATTAAGTACAGGTCGCCCACCAAATGCTGGTTGCGAACACTCACACCTGAATTTAATTCCAGGTAATTCCGTGACTTATTTAAAATGTAAGTGCCTTCGACACCGGCAAAATTAAGTTTGTTACTATTTTGTTGTCGTACAGCTTCAATAGTTGTTTGTTCTGGGAATAATTCCTGGTACAAGAAGGCATTTACATTGTATTGTTCTGGTTTCTCATCATAAATATATCGTCCTGTGAACTGGAGCGCACCTTTATTGGCCAATCTCCGGGTATACGTGATCCTTTGATCTGTAAATAAAGTCTCAATTGTTGCATTTTCCAGTACAGATTCCGTATTGAAGAGGAGGGAAGCACGGTCCAGAAACTCCCCCTTGTTAAACCTGCCGATATAGTCAAGCCTTTCGTCTTTTCCCAGAGAGATCAAGGCATCCCATTTCCCATAGCCAACTTTCGTTTTTTTTCTCAATTTGTATACTTCCGTATTTGTAAACGTTACTTGTGGCACATCAAATTGATAGAGACTTTCAGAAACAAATGAATTTTCATCTGAAGCGAAATAGGCCAGTGCTTTTAGCTTGATCTTGTCCGTCGGATTGTAAATAGCATTGATAGAGGCCAATTCGGCATTATTAAATTTAAATCGGGATTGCTTTAGGTTTGGGGTAGGCAAGGTAATGCCGAGGTAGCGGTCTGCACTTTCACCATCACCTATATATGGCGGTGCCGTGAACAGATCCGGATAAACCAGTTGGAAAATATCTCCTGTAGCATCAACCCCCCGGTTGTTGGCATTTGCAAAAAGGTAGTATTTACTCTTTTCCTGAAAAGAGATCAGGTTCATTTTGCCTTCGTAAAAGTTTTCGCTCCCCAATCCCAGGGAGGCATTCCCAAAGAGCGTGGATTTCTGATCCACTTTTAGCGTCAGATTTAAAGCCACCTTGTCGCTGTCCTGAATGTTATTTAAGAGTGGATTATCTGAGAAATGCTCTAGTATCTGAACTTTATCAATTACCCCAGCATTCAGGTTTTTGGTGAGTAGTTTATAGCCCTGCTCAAAAAGGTCGTCTCCTTCAACCAGCACTTTTTCTACTTGTTTTCCTTGTACACTTATAGATCCGTCATTGGCAACTTCAATACCCGGAAGCTTCTTTAAAATATCTTCAGCCACTTCCTCAGTACCGTCAATAAAGACTTTAGTGTTTATAGAGATGGTATCTTCCTTTATAAGGATAGGTGTCTCTGCATTAATTTCAACCTCTTTCAATTCAAATGCCTTGGCGATCAAAGTAATATTTTTCTGAATAGCCGCTTCACCCGGCGTGGTAATCGCGATTGGAATGTCTCGGCTTGCGTATCCCATACCCTGAACAGAAAGGGAATATTCGCCTATAAGTTTAATAGATAATTCATAAAACCCATTGTCATCACTATATGTATAGGCGATAACATTATTCTTATCAGCAGACTTTAAAACAACAGCTATCCCTGGAGTAGGGTTCGATTCTGAGTCTAGAATGGTACCATTAAGGTTGATCTGTGATACTACTTCTAGGGTAAACAGGAATAGTAAGATGAAGGGTAA
>JAOTYW010000205.1 GCA_029861705.1 Flavobacteriaceae bacterium | reverse complement strand
TTTCCAAATAAATAACCGCCTTCTCTAACCCAAAGGGCATTAAGCAAATGCTGCATAAGTACATTTCCCAGTTGATCGATTGAAATGGAAACCTTGAGTAAGTATTCTCCGATCCCCGTAATGCCGCGAGTTAAAAGGCCGTGACAGCAGCCATATAGGAAACCAATCGGCCCGGTTAATACTAATAAGAGTATTGAAATTAGGAATAAAAGAAAACCAAAGAGGGGATTAACCTTCTTGGCCGACTGTTCAGGTTGCTTTTTAAATATCATTAGGGATAACTTTTGTGAATTTACACAGCCTTTTGGATAACTTCAAAGACACGGTTCGCCTCGCATTTCAGTGTTTTAGCGGGATATTTCAAAAGGAGGGCATAATCATGGGTAGCCATTAAAATGGTATTACCAGCTTTATTTAATTCTTGCATGACCTTCATCACTTCAACACTGGTTTGCGGATCCAGGTTCCCTGTAGGCTCATCGGCGAGGATGAGTTCAGGATCGTTGAGCAAGGCCCTGGCTATGGCAACCCGCTGTTGCTCGCCGCCGGAAAGTTCATGCGGAAATTTAAACCCTTTTGTCTTCATCCCGACACGTTCCAGCACTTCTTCGATCTTGTTAGCCATTGCCTCCGGATCTTCCCATCCGGTCGCGCGCAGGACAAATTCTAAATTCTTATTGATGGTACGATCGGGTAAAAGCTTAAAATCCTGGAAGACAATACCGAGCTTTCTCCTTAAATGGGGGATGTTCTTTTCCTCGAGAGTTTTCAGATTAAAACCTACAACCCGTCCATGACCCTCTTTCAGTGGTATATCGGCATAGAGTGTTTTCATAAAACTACTTTTCCCACTCCCCGTTTTTCCTATAAGATAAACGAACTCCCCTTTTTTAACCTCGAGGGTTACATCTTGTAGGATCATGGTATCGCCTTGGTAGACGGCGACATCTTTCAGCATTAGGATATTTTCGGCCATAGCATTTTTGTTGTTATAAAAGTAATAAGTTCCCTTATATCTACTGCGCTGACAGCCTGAAAATTATTTTTCTTGAAAAGCAAACATACTTCGGAACAATATTTGACGTTATTAGAAAAAATTTGGCATACCTAATTGCCCGAACACTATGCGAATCGAGAACCTTGCCGTGTTAGCGGCCTTACTTGGGATTGTGCAACTTTCGAGTGCGCAGGAATCCCGGATCTACACTCACGATAATAAAGCGTATCAGCAAGCTTTATCACTTTACAATACAAAACAATACCAGGCGGCTCAATCTTTGTTTGAACGAGTTCATGCCGAGACAGAGGATGAAGAAACCAAGGCCAATAGCGCCTACTATGTGGCGAATGCTGCGGTTCGATTGAACCAGGTTGGGGCAGACCGACTCATGGAAGATTTTGTGGCCGATTACCCTACTTCCACAAAGCGGAATTCAGCTTTTCTTGATGTTGCTGATTATTATTTTGAAAATGGCAAATACCCCTATGCCCTTAAATGGTACAGAAGGGTAGACCAGTCAGCAATGGCCAGAGGCGATGTAGACAGGTTTACTTTTAATATGGGCTATGCGCTGTATTCCTCCCGCAAACCGGAAGAGGCTGAACGCTATTTACGTCGAGTGAGTAACTCGCCAGTCTATGGGTCACAGGCCAAGTATTATTTGGGATTTATTGCCTATCAGCAGGATGATTATGATGAAGCGAGCGAACGCTTTGACGAGATCACCGATCCTGAATTGCTCGGTGAGAAATTAGCCTATTATCAGGCAGACCTCAATTTTAAGCTGGGAAAATTTGAAGAGGCCATCAAATTGGCAGAAGACTATTTACCAAGTGCCAACCGACAAGAAATATCGGAGCTTAATAAGATCATCGGGGAGAGTTATTTTAACCTGGCACAGTATAATACAGCTATTCCCTACCTCCAGAAGTACAAGGGCAAAAGAGGAAAATGGAATAATACAGATTATTATTTATTGGGATACTGTTTTTATAAGCAAGCAGATTATGCGAGTGCCATTCAGCAATTCAACAAGATCATTGGGGGCGACAATGACGTCGCCCAGAATGCCTATTACCATTTAGCCGAATGCTATCTGAACCTGGAGAAGAAGCAAGAGGCATTAAATGCCTTTAGAAATGCATCGGAAATGGAGTTCAATGATGATATCAGGAAAGATGCCTTACTTAATTATGCCCGACTGAGCTATGATATTGGAAATGCGTATGAGCCAGTACCCCAGGTATTGACAACCTACCTGGAAACCTATCCCGGGGATGAACACGAAAATGAAATTCGTGAGCTTCTCGTAGATTCCTATATCACTTCCCGCAATTTTCAAGGTGCTTTAGACATTTTGGAAAAGAATAAGGAGTATGCCGATGAGCTGACCTTTCAGAAAGTGGCATTTTACCTGGGCCTGGAGCAATTTCAGGAATTCGATTACAGCAAGGCATATGATTCATTTACCAAATCCTTGTCCAACAATTCAGACCGTTTACTGGAAGCCAGGGCGACGTATTGGAAAGGAGAGGCTGCCTATATGTTGAATCGCTTTGAAGAAGCATCTGCGCTCTATTCCGATTTTGCTCGCTTTTCAAATGCATCATTGACGGACGAGTATGGCGATATACAATACAATAGGGGATATGCGGCCTTTAAGTTAAAGAATTACGGTGCATCAGCCGATCACTTTAATGCCTTTGTAAAATCTAGCCAGACAAGTGACAAAGCACATGATGCCTATGCAAGATTAGGGGATAGTTATTTTGTGAATCGCCAGTATAATTCAGCGATCCGCGCGTATGAACAAGTGCAATCTGCAAATGGGAAAGAAAAAGATTATGCTGCTTTCCAGGAGGCCATGTGTCATGGTTTTACGGGAAATATAAGCGAAAAGATCAGTACTCTGGATAGATTTGTGAGTCGGTTTCCCAGCTCTTCCTATAGAGATGATTCGTTATTTGAATTAGGAAATACCTATGTAAAAAATGGGCAGGACAACCTGGGCCTTCGTGCTTACGATCAATTGATAGACCGCTTTGACAGAAGCGCCCTCGTGCCGGTTTCCTTACTCCGGCAAGGTCTGGTACATTACAATGCAAGCAGGAATGATCAGGCGCTTGACAAGTTTAAAAATGTGGTACGAAAATATCCTAACAGCCAGGAAGCCGTTCAGGCGGTGAGCACGGCAAAACTTATATATGTAGAAGAAGGACGCGTCCGCGAATATGCCAATTGGGTGAAAGACCTCGATTTTGTAGAAGTAACAGATGCCGAACTTGATAATGCCAGTTATGATGCTGCTAGCCGCCAATTATTGGATGGCAATAAGGAGAAGGCCATGAAGAGCCTGACAAATTACCTGGAAGATTTTCCAAATGGTTTGCACAGAACTGAGGCTCATTTTAACCTGGCGCAATTATACTTTGAAAAGAATGATAATGCAGCTGCATTACCCCATTATAAATCCGTTGTAGAAACAGGTTCCGGAGAATCTTTTGAACAAGCCCTAACACGTGTTTGTGAGATCTATGTCAGCGAAGATAATTACGGTCAGGCAATGTCCTATCTCCTGGATCTGGAAAGCATGGCCGATATAGATCAGAACCGGACGTTTGCCCAATCTAACCTAATGAAAGGGTATTACCAGCAAGAAAATTATGCGAAGACCCTGGAGTATGCAGAGATCGTGGAGAATACGCCTGGTATAGATAACAGGATCAAGAGCGATGCACGGATCATGATCGCCAGGACAGCTATTGCTTTAGGAGATGAAGAACGGGCGAAATCGGCCTATTCCCGTGTAAAGCCTATTGCTACGGGCGCTATAGCGGCAGAGGCTTTGTACTATGAGGCCTATTTTGATCACAAAGATCAATTGTTTGAACGTTCAAATGTAATTGTTCAGAAACTGGCTAGTGATTATGCATCTTATAAAGAATGGGGCGGCAAGGGACTGATCCTGATGGCCAAGAATTACTATGAATTAGACGATGCCTTCCAGGCGACGTATATTCTGGAAAGTGTTATTAGCAATTTTGAAAGCTTCCCGGACATTGTAACAGAAGCCCGGAATGAATTAGATATAATCAAGGCAAAAGAAGCACAACGTAATTCGTCGGTACCAACAGACGGAAACTAAGAGAGAACACATGAAGTACGTAAAGCATATTTTTGGAATAGCACTTGCCATAGGAATACAAGGGACTTTATTGGCACAGGATGACATTGGTACCGAAACCGTTACTGTGGTAAAATCGTATACGCCAACAGTAGCCGATGCGCACAAAATAAATTCACTTCCTGAGTTAACAGATTCCTTAGTACTCCAAAAGAAGAAAATAAACTACAGCATATTTTCTGTACCTGTCGCTTCAACTTTTACACCGGCAAAGGGCAGGGCAGCAGGAGTGAAGAAAGCAAAACCTGAGGTTTTGTTTAATTCCTATGCTTCTGTGGCTTTGGGGAATTTTAACAATGCAGCCATTGATCTGTATACGAGTAAGGACATGGATAGGGGAGAGAAACGCATTGATTTTGCATTAAACCATTTTTCATCTCGAGGAGATATTGATCAAACGCCATTGGAAACAGATCTGTACAATACACATTTCGCTACCACCTATTCAGCCCGTGACAGGGACTATGAATGGAATGCACAGCTTGCAGCAGATCATAAGATCTATCATTGGTATGGTGTGGCTGAAGGTGTTATTGATTCTGCCCTGGTGGCCGGAGTGGATG
>JAOTYW010000091.1 GCA_029861705.1 Flavobacteriaceae bacterium | reverse complement strand
GCAGACCTATTATAATATTCAGGCGACTGCAAGTCTGGGCATGGAAGAAACCACATTTAAAGGTGGCGAGTTGCTTCTTCGGCGATTTTGGGATAAAACCGGTTCCGGAGAGAACAGGATACGTCTGGCGCCTTCATTAGAATTGCCAATAACGGACGAAGTTGTCAACTTTACATTTCACCTGGATTATTTAAACGGAAATTTTGAGAATGAGAGCCTGAATAGTTTAGATAACGATAACCCAATTCAATACAGTTATTTTCAAGCCGGAATTACCCCAAGTTTGAGGATCATTCGAGATGAGTTGACACTGAATTTAGGCGCTCGTATTGTAGTAGGATTAGATACAGAGCGTAGCGATACGAATTTCTATTTGTATCCGGAAATTACAGCTTCCTATAGATTGGCAGATGACCTGGCGATAGCCTATGGTGGATTGCAGGGACAACTTAGACAGAACAGTTACTATGACCTGGTAAATAAGAATCCTTATGTGTCTCCTACCCTGGAAATACAGCCTACAGATCAACAGTATGATGCCTTTGTCGGACTTAGGGGACAATTGTCGTCTAACCTGAGTTATAATGTCAAAGCTTCTTATAAAGCTGAAAACCGTTTGCCACTGTTCAAGCTGAACCCGGAGAATCAATTCCGTACAGATATGCAGGGCTATTATTACGGGAATTCATTTGATGTTTTCTATGACGATCTAAAAACATTTGGCCTGTTTGGGGAATTGTCTGTAGATGTGAATCGCAATTTTTCCCTGGGCGTAAATGCTGAGGTCTTTGATTATAATACGGAAACCAATAATGCGCCCTGGAATCTACCTGATATGAAGGGCGCCCTGACCTTAGATTACAATTCACCGACAGCCTGGTATTTTGGCGCCAGTTTATTCTATGTAGGTGAACGAGAAGACCTGGTCTCACAAGTTGCTCCTAATACCTTACCTCAGGACTTTCCTTCCTTTACTGTCGCCCTGGACAGTTATTTCGATGCCAATGCGTATTTAGGCTATCGCGTAAATGATCAATTAGCCATTTTTGCACGAGGGAATAATCTGGCAAATAATCAATACCAGCGTTGGGCCAATTTTAGAGTCCAAAGCTTGCAAATTTTAGGAGGAATCTCATATAAATTTGACTTTTAATCCGGGCTTTACGTCGATTTAAATATGTATAGTAAATACTTGAAAAACAAATATTTACATCGATTATTTCTAGGCCTTTTATTAGCCCAGTAAGTTAATGCCTTGTTAAACCATTGTAATTTTTTAGGTTTTAGGTGCAATGTTTAAGGATATTGGAAAATCAATCATCCATAAAAGGGGTCGTTTATCTACAAGCGACCCCTTTTTATTTCTCCCCCTTTTATTTTAGTTAATTTTATATACCTGATTTATGGATGATGTACAATGGATAGGGTTTATAAATATTGGCTGCTTTGTTTCTTAATTCTGGGAAGCTACGACTGGTGTCTGGCGCAAAATATGATCCCTAACCCGAGTTTTGAAGACTATGACAATTGCCCTGTGCAATTAGGCAATTTTTATGCGGATGTGACATTATGGAGTACACCTACGCTGGGGTCTACAGATTATTTTAATGGCTGTAGCACCATCATGGGAACTCCTAAGAACTTCAACGGGGAACAGGAAGCTTATTTTGGCAAAGGCTATGCAGGACTTTATTTATATGCCCCCGGAGATTACAGGGAATACCTTCAGGTTGCCTTAAAAGAAACCCTGCAGGAAGGAAAGGAATATGAAATCTCATTTTTTGTCAGCCTTGCCGAACGATCAGATTTTGCTATAAAAGACTTTGGAATACTCTTCTCAAGCGGACCCATTTCTGTTGAAACCCGGAGAACACTTTCCAAAATGCATTTGTATAGAATAAAGGAGAATACCTATCATTTTCTGGAGATCAATTATTCTGAATATTATAAAGACAAGAAAGATTGGGTAAAGGTAAGTACCTCTTTTACGGCAAAAGGGACAGAGAACTATCTCAGTATTGGCAATTTTCGTAACAATGCTAAAACACGAAATTTAATGACGAAACGAAATGCCAAACAAGGTGCATATTACTACATAGATAAACTCGACTTATTCACGCCTCCAACCGGAAATGCACCGGCAGCCCTGGCCGCAGATATTCCGCTAGATGAGCCACAGGTTTTTGAGAATATTCATTTCGACTTTGACGCGTCAATATTGCTAGAACCTGCTAAAATTGATCTAAATGGGCTTTATAAGTTTTTGCTTAAAAACGAGTCCTATATGGTTCGGATAAGCGGCTATACAGATAATTTAGGCTCTGATAGTTATAATCAGAAACTGTCGGATTTAAGATGTAAAGCAGTAGCAGACTATTTAATTTCCCTGGGCTTGTCCGGAGATCGTATTGATTGGAAGGGTTTTGGCGGACTACATCCTGTAGCCGAAAATACAACGGAAGAAGGCCGGCAAAAGAATCGTCGGGTTGAGTTTGTTATCTCCAGGAAACAGCCATAGTTCTACCTTCAGAAAATATGTATATTTGATGGTTTGCCGTACTGATAATCGGACACCTTATTCCAACATTTTATGAAAAAAATTATCCTCCTAGCATTGCCAATTTTTATGGCCTGCACACAGTCAAAGGAATCGGCAGACCTGGTCGTACACAACGCCAATATGTATACCCTTATTGAAGGTATGCCCAAAGCAGAAGCTTTTGCCGTCCGTGATGGACGTTTTATCGCAGTTGGGAGTAGCGAAGAAATTCAGCGGGACTATACATCTGAAAAAGTAATTGATGTAAATGGAAAGACTTTAATACCCGGCATAATCGATGCCCATTGTCATTTCTATGGTCTGGGCCTGAACCAACTTAAAGTTGATCTGGTTGGGACCCAAAGTTTTGAAGAGATCCTTGAGCGCATAGATGCATTCCATGCTGCAAGTCCCGGGAATTATTTATTGGGTCGCGGATGGGATCAGAATGACTGGGAAGTAAAAGAATTTCCGACGAAGGAAGAATTGGACAAGCGCTTTTCAGATATTCCGGTCGTACTGGAACGCGTTGACGGCCATGCTTACCTGGTCAATCAAATAGCATTGGACCTGGCGGGCATCAATGCGGATACGAATCCGGATGATGGCGAAGTTGTTCGCATCAACGGCGAAGAAACCGGGGTGCTGATCGATGGCCCTATGTTCATGATAGATAAGATCCTGCCGGTTCCGGATAAGGCAACAAAGATCCGAGCACTGCAGCAAGCAGAAGAAATCTGTTTTGATTATGGGTTAACTACTGTTAATGACGCCGGACTGAATCGCGATATCATAGAATTAATTGACAGCCTGCAACAAACAGGTGATCTGAAAATGCGCGTCTATGCCATGGTCAGCAATTCCAATGAAAACCTGGATCATTTTCTTGATAAGGGGATTATTAAGACAGACCGACTCAATGTTCGTTCGGTCAAAGTATATGGCGATGGTGCCCTGGGATCTAGGGGAGCAGCGCTGCGGGCACCCTATTCAGATAAAGAAGGACACTTTGGTGCAATGATCACCACAGCAGAAGAAATGGAAGCACTTGCTATGAGGCTTGCAGATTCGGAATATCAAATGAACACACATGCCATAGGAGATTCTTCTAATATCGTTGTGTTACGAGCTTACGAAAAAGCCCTGGAGGGGAAAGAAGATCGAAGGTGGAAAGTAGAACACGCACAGGTCATCTCAACGTCGGATTTTGATTATTTTGAGAGAGGAATAATTCCTTCAGTTCAACCTACCCATGCCACTAGTGATATGTATTGGGCCGAAGACCGGCTTGGTACGGATCGCATTCCTGGTGCTTATGCATTTAAAACGTTATTGGAGCGGGCAGGAACTATTGCCCTGGGTACAGATTTTCCTGTTGAAAGAGTTAACCCTTTCCATACGTTTTACGCCGCTGTGGCCCGCAAAGATTTAGAAGGATACCCGGATAATGGATTCCAAATGAAGGATGCTTTGTCCAGAGAGGAGACATTAAAAGGGATGACAATTTGGGCCGCCTATTCCAATTTTGAAGAAGGGGAAAAAGGGAGTATCGAAGTGGGAAAATGGGCAGATTTTGTCATTCTGAGCGAGGATATCATGACCGTATCAGAAGAAGAAATACCCATGTTATCTGCAGAAAAAGTATACCTGGCAGGCGAAGAGGTAAAATAATTAGCCTCAAAAACGCAAAAAAAGGCCGAATTATATTCGGCCTTTCTAATTTCTATTTGTTTTTCTACATGCTTATTGGCACGGTCACTCGCGTAGTTCCCCAGCCCATAACTAAATCAACCCTTTGTCCGGATGTGTCTATGCCGGTTTCATTAAAAGCTATTGAAAAGGCTTCCAGATTTTCATCACCTGAACTCACGGCAGCTGAAACCCTGGCTACATCGCCAGCTTTATCATAGGAATACGCTCCCCATTGATTAAGGCTACCACTGATGATCACCGTCCATTCAGAATCTCCAGGGATTGTGAATAAGGAATACGTTCCAGCACTAATGCTGGTTCCACCGAAAGTAACATCTTTATAAAAGGTGATCTCAGCACTTTCATTTGCGCCTGTACGCCAGACCTTTCCGGATGGCGCTAATTGTGCAAGACTTCTCCCCTTGAGTTGAGGTCTGCTATAAACAATTTTTATGGCCTTTTTTGCAATCCTGTAACTTGAAGGATATGCAGCAATATCGGCCGGACTCGCATCAAGTCCGCTAAATTTTTGTGCCTGGATCGAATGTGTAAATCCGAAAGTAAGCGCTGTAACTAAAAGCAATACTAGTTTTTTCATAATCTGTGTTTTAAAGAATTCAAATCTACAAGGAATTCATCCCTTTAACTTATAAAAAGTCGTTAAAATTTAGGCATCTTACACCCTCTAAATAAATTTCTATTTTTTTAAGATTATAATTACAATATGTAATGAAATATGTAAATAACATTATATATACTAAACAATAATCTAAATACTATTTTAATTCGTTACAGAAAGGTGCATTTTTGCTCTAAATATTAATATTACTACTATGTGCGGAATCGTATGTGCCTTCGATCTTAAAGAATCATCGGAAAAAATAAGGCCTCAAATATTGAAAATGGCAAAAAAAGTGCGCCACCGGGGTCCGGATTGGAGCGGAATTTATGCCTCAGAAAATGCAGTGATGGGACACGAACGCTTGGCCATTGTAGATCCGGCTTCCGGAAAGCAACCTTTATTTAGTTCAGACAAGCAATTGATCCTTGCTGCTAATGGAGAAATATATAACCACAGGGAATTACGAGAACCATTTAAAGGAACGTATGATTTTTATACTGCCTCAGATTGCGAAGTGATCCTGGCCCTGTATCAGGCCAAAGGCGTTTCATTCCTGGATGAAATGAATGGTATTTTTGGTTTTGCACTTTATGACGCGGAAAAAGATGAATATTTCATAGCCAGAGATCATATGGGGATCATTCCACTTTATATGGGCTGGGATAAACAAGGGACTTTTTATGTGGCATCTGAGTTAAAAGCCTTGGAAGGGGTATGCACAAAGATCGAGTTATTTCCACCCGGACATTATATGCTGAGCAGTGAAGGGGAACCGAAAAGATGGTATAGTCGGGATTGGATGGAATATGAGCAAGTGAAAGACAATACTACAGAAATAGCAGACATACGAGAAGCTTTGGATGCGGCCGTACACAGGCAATTAATGTCGGATGTGCCTTATGGGGTTTTACTTTCAGGCGGCCTGGATTCTTCAGTGACATCGGCCATTGCTAAAAAATATTCTCAAATGAGGGTTGAATCTGATGACACCCAGGAAGCCTGGTGGCCACAGCTGCATTCTTTTTCGGTAGGACTCGAAGGCTCGCCGGATCTTGCAGCAGCCAGGAAAGTTGCAGATCACATTGGCACGATCCATCATGAAATAAAATTTACCATTCAGGAAGGTTTGGACGCTATCCGGGACGTTATTTATAACCTGGAAACCTATGACATTACAACGATAAGGGCGTCAACTCCTATGTATTTGATGGCTCGTGTGATCAAGTCTATGGGGATTAAAATGGTGTTGTCCGGGGAAGGGGCCGATGAATTATTTGGTGGCTACCTGTATTTCCACAAGGCGCCAAGCGCGAAAGATTTTCACGAGGAAACCGTGCGTAAATTGAAAAAACTTCATCTGTATGATTGCTTGCGAGCAAATAAATCACTTGCAGCATGGGGTATTGAAGGTCGGGTTCCTTTTCTGGATAAAGAATTTATGGATGTAGCCATGCGCATCAACCCAAAAGATAAAATGATCAATGGCGAGCGGATGGAAAAATGGGTTGTTCGAAAGGCCTTTGAGGACTATCTCCCTGAAAGTGTTGCATGGCGTCAGAAAGAGCAATTCTCAGACGGAGTAGGCTATAGCTGGATCGATACGCTAAAAAAGCTGGTTGATGAAGAAGTTTCGGATACGCAAATGGCCAATGCGCAATTCCGCTTCCCATTACAAACACCGCAGAACAAGGAAGAATACTATTACAGATCTATTTTTGAAGAGCATTTCCCCAGTGATGCAGCGGCATTGTGTGTACCTCAGGAGGCTTCTGTGGCGTGTAGCACCAAAATTGCATTGGAATGGGATGAAGCCTTTAAGAACATGAATGATCCATCGGGCAGGGCTGTAGCCAATGTGCATGAGGACGCCTATGGTGCCTAAGGAGATAATTCTGTGATTGCCGAATAAATTACAAGGCCCTAACTAAGATCAACACTAATCCCGTAATCACTAATGGGCCGAGTAAGCCTATGACAATACCCCCAAAGGAGAAGTCGCGCTGCTGCAACTTACCTGTGCTATATGCTATGGCATTAGGAGGGGTTGAAATGGGAAGGAATAAGGCCGTTGAGGCACAGAGACCTATGACTAAGGGAAGCACTATTGGGTTATCATAGGAGAGTATAATACTTATTGGAATCAGCACTGAGGCAGTAGCGGTATTACTCATTATGTTCGAAAAGATCATGGTCAGAAATCCAAAACCAATCAGAAGCACATAAATATTCAGGCTACTATGATCGATCTTGTCAACATAAAAGTTCGCCAGGCCTGTTTCCTTAATAGCGAGGCCCAGAGCCAAGCCGCCAGCGACTAACATTAGGGTATCCCATGGGAGTTTCCGAACATCGTCCCCGGTAATGATCCCTGACATGGTAAGTAAAATAATAGGCAGTAAGGAAATTACTGAGGCAGGAATTCCATGCAGATTTTCTGTTAGCCACAGCGCAAGTGTGAGCAAAAGTACGCCCAGAACCACTCTTTTTTTAAGCTTATCTATCTTGTGTAGTTCTTCAGAGCCTGAGGTGTCCTCTTCTTCAATAATGATCTTCATGCGCTTTTTTTTGGGGATGTAGCGCCTGGTCAAAGCCGCCCAAAACAGGAATACCAGGATCATTGCAATCGGAAATCCAACTATCATCCACTCCAGGAACCCTATATCAAGCCCATGGTGATTCAGGGCTTCCGCAGCAATCGCATTTGGAGGAGATCCTATAATGGTTCCCATGCCCCCTAAAGAAGCAGCGCCGGCAATCCCAATAAGCATGGCTTTGGAAAAAGGGGAGTCCTTATCGAGACTTTTGATAAAGGGCAATACAGATGCGATCATCATAGCAGTTGTAGCCGTGTTAGACATGATCATAGAAAAGATGGCCGTAGAAAGCATAAGACCCAGCAGTATATTTTTTGGAATTGTCCCAAAACTCGAGATTGTGAGTCGGAATACAGTACGATCCAATCTCGTTTTGCTCATGGCTTCGGCCATAAAAAACCCGCCCAATAGCAACCAAATAACACTGCTTGACCAGGAATTCACGTATTCGGCGTAGTGCGATTGAACATTAGACGGGTCCACTTCCGAATAATAGTTATTCATAGCGAAGATGAGGAATCCAAAGACTAGTAATCCTACGGCAAAAGGAGGGATGGCTTCCGTTAGCCATAATCCAATGGCCAGGAAAAGTGCGAAAAGGACGTATACCTGTGCCATGTTCATAACGGGTTCATATAGGAAGTAAGTAAGACCAAAAGAGAAAATGATACTTAGCAGAAAATAAATGATCTTGCTCTGGACATTGACTACCCTTTGAATATCTGATAATATTTTGATGGAAGCGGTTCTTGAATCGGCCATGGAATGGTTTAAATACGTGTACAAAAGTATTATACTAGTTACATCTAAAAGCTAACAAATGTCATGGCGTGTCAGAAATTTATTTACCTGAATTTACATATCAAAAATCTCAATAAATCCAAAGCAAATTTTCCACAAAATTCTGTTAATAACTTCAATGCTAATAATATGCCAAAACCCTATATTTTATAGGCTATTAGTTATATTTGTAAGATTGCATAATACGCACTAAAACACGATATTTTTGCTATGAAGGAAGTGGATAAAAATCAGCAGTATTCAGCAGACAGTATTCAGGCCTTAGAAGGGATTGAACATGTAAGGATGAGACCCTCTATGTATATAGGGGATATTGGCCTGAGAGGACTGCATCATTTAGTATACGAAGTAGTCGATAATTCAATTGATGAGGCCATGGGCGGCTATTGTGACGCCATTGAGGTGACTATCAATGAGGATAACTCGGTTACGGTTAAAGATAACGGACGGGGGATACCTGTCGGCCTGCATAAGAAAGAAGGGGTTTCTGCCCTGGAAGTGGTAATGACCAAGATCGGTGCAGGGGGTAAATTCGACAAAGATTCGTATAAAGTATCTGGTGGACTCCATGGGGTGGGTGTTTCCGTAGTTAATGCACTTTCAGATCATTTGCGGGCCACCGTGCATCGTGAAGGAAAAATTTGGGAGCAGGAATATGCGCGAGGTAAGACGCTGTATCCGGTAAAGAGCATTGGAAAGTCAGATGAGACCTGTACGATCGTTACCTTTCATCCAGACAAGGATATCTTTACCCAGACTATTGAATATAACTATGAGACCCTGTCGGGGAGAATGCGCGAATTGGCATACCTGAACAAGGGTATTACCATATCAATTACAGACAGGCGTGTAAAGAACGAAGAAGGGGAGTTCCTTTCTGAAATCTTTTATTCCGAAGAAGGGTTGCCTGAATTTATCCGATTCCTGGATAGTAACCGGGAACCATTGGTCTCTACTGTTATCGCTATGGAAGGCGAGAAAAATGACATTCCTGTTGAGGTAGCAATGATCTACAATAGGAGTTATACAGAGAATCTTCATTCATATGTGAATAATATCAACACGCATGAAGGGGGAACCCACCTTTCTGGTTTCCGTCGTGGACTTACATCTACATTGAAGAAATATGCTGACAATTCAGGCATGCTCGATAAACTGAAATTTGAAGTTCAAGGAGACGATTTTCGAGAAGGCCTGACCGCAATTGTTTCTGTTAAAGTAGCTGAACCTCAATTTGAAGGACAGACTAAAACCAAGCTCGGGAATAGGGAAGTATCTTCGGCTGTGAGCCAGGCTGTATCCGAGATGCTCACGAATTATTTGGAAGAACACCCGGATGATGCCAAGATAATTGTTCAAAAAGTCATCCTTGCCGCACAGGCACGTCATGCTGCTACGAAAGCCAGAGAGATGGTGCAGCGTAAAAATGTCATGAGTGGTGGAGGTTTACCCGGGAAACTAGCAGATTGTTCTGAACAAGACCCTACAAAATGCGAACTATTTCTTGTCGAGGGAGACTCTGCGGGAGGTACGGCTAAAATGGGAAGGGAGCGCAGCTTCCAGGCCATCCTGCCACTGCGAGGTAAGATCCTCAATGTGGAAAAAGCCATGCAACACAAGGTTTTTGAAAATGAAGAGATCAAGAATATCTATACGGCTCTTGGCGTCACTATTGGAACGGAAGAAGATAGCAAGGCCCTGAACCTCGAGAAACTTCGCTATCACAAGGTGATCATTATGTGTGATGCCGATGTTGATGGATCACATATTGAAACCCTGATACTGACATTTTTCTTCAGATATATGCGAGAGCTTATAGAGCAAGGTCACGTATATATTGCTACACCACCATTATACCTGGTTAAAAAAGGAGCTAAGAAGCAATACGCCTGGTCTGATGTTGAACGAGACGGAATTGTGGAACAACTAAAAGGGGGTACTACAATTCAGCGCTACAAAGGTTTGGGAGAAATGAATGCAGATCAATTGTCGGACACAACCATGAATCCGAAATTCAGAACTTTAAGGCAAGTGACCATTGATAATGCCACTGAATCCGATAGGATCTTCTCAATGCTCATGGGCGATGAGGTACCACCCAGAC
>JAOTYW010000043.1 GCA_029861705.1 Flavobacteriaceae bacterium | reverse complement strand
ACGAATGAGGATCATGTTCGAGGCGGTTTTAAAGCTTACTCAGCTGCATGTTATAAAGCCATTGGTGGCTTGGTATCTTCAATAGGGTGGGATACCATCGATGAGTTACTCGCTAAGTACCACGGTTTTGAAGTGCGTACCCTCCCTGATCTGCATATACAGCACCTGCGACCTACTGGTACGTCTTACGTCCCTTCAGCAAAAAAACTACAAGGAAGAGCCATGTACGTGATGCGATATGGCTTATTGATAAGTAGTATAGCCAGTCTGAAAATGGCATGGAAGCAAAGGAATTTTCGGGTCTTTGTCGACAATTTAAAAGGATACTATGAAGCCAAACGCCTAGGCCTGTCCTACTTGATCAATGAAGAAGAAGGCAAGTTTGTCCGGAAGCTTCGTTGGCATGGAATACGAAAGGCTCTATTCTAAGACCGAAGTGATTGGATTCCCCGTAGCACCACTGGGGAATGAAATGCCAAGTAAGGCCGAAACCGTTGGCGCTATATCTGCAATTCGCGTTCGCTCATTTGTATCTCCCTTTCTGATTCCTTTCCCAAAGAATAACAAGGGTACATGTGTATCATACGTAAGAGGAGAACCATGTGTGGAGCCGGTTTTTGGATAACTTATATTGGCAGGATCAAACATAAATAGGACATCTCCTGAACGCTTTTGGTGAAATCCGTTCTGAAGGATCTTCGGCATGCCCTCTACATAGGCATTGCGCATCATTTGACTCGCGGTATATACTCTGAATACTGATGGGTAGGAAATAATTTCCTGGGCAATAGCTTGCTGAATATCTTCCAATTCAATACCCAGGTTTGCAATAGCATCACGATCCAGGAAGATCTGATTATTGGAGATATTCTCTAACAAGGCAGTATTGCCGTATTTAAACTGCAGGAACTTGATCAATTCGCCCCTTATAACAGCTGATGAGACATATCCGGCAGGAACATTGTTATCGGCCAGGTAGGCAGGTACATGTACTGCACCGTGATCAGCTGTCAGAAAAACAGTATACTGACCGGCTCCTACTTCTTGGTCGAGCGCGTCAAATAACCGCTCCAGATCACTATCCAACCAAAGATAGGTGTCCTGTACTTCCTTCGAATTTGCCCCGAATTTATGGCCGATATAATCAGTACTGGAATAGCTGATAGCCAGGAAATCAGTGTTTTGGTCCTTACCCAGGCCTTCCGCTACTACAGCTGCCAGAGCAAAATCTGTGGTTATACTATTCCCGTAAGGTGTGACTTTTAAGAGCTCAAAGCTACCATTAGCTTCCCAAATGGCGGGTACATCGTGGGGGAAAACTGGTGCTGCCTCTCCATTGAAAGGGCTTTCATAGGACGTATTATCCGGCCCGCTTTCCTGATAACCTCCAATATTTTTAAAAGTATTCCATGGCTTCTTATATTTTTCTATGGCGTCTGAAGAATTATACTGTAATACCCAGTCAGGTAACTTGTCCATGTAAAAAGAACTGCTGATCCAATCCCCTGCAGAAGATCCATGAAACCAATAGGCTGCATTAGCCATATGTCCACCCGGTAAGACGGCACCCCTGTCTTTTAAGGCCACGGAAATGACTTTTCCATTATTCTGAGTATGTAGTCTTAATTGATCTGTTACAGTCGTGACATTCATACGATGAGGCGACATTTGCCCTTCGGCACCTTGTGATCCAACTGACTTAACATTTTCATCACCGGTACAATAAACAGGTTTCTTTGTGTTCTTATCATACCATGAATTACTAATAATACCATGCATAGCAGGTGTGGTACCGCTATATACAGAAGCATGGCCCGGCCCTGTATAGGTGGGTGCATAACTAAAGTGATTATTCTTGCAGTTAAATCCTTCATTCACCATGCGTTTAAATCCTCCATCGCCATAATCATCCCAAAACCGGGTTAAGTAGTCATATCGCATTTGATCTACAACAATCCCAACAACTAATTTTGGGTTATCTGCCTGCTGCATCGTCACATCAGCTAAAGATTTTTTTATACTTCGCTGTGCCTTGGCGGTATAACCAAAGCCTAGAATGAAAAATATCAATAAGGTAAGTGTTAAAATTCTGGAATTCATGCTATGTATTTAAGTGTTCAAAAGGTACAAATAAACCTCAATATAATATGCTCTTCCCGCCAATACAAGGGGAATTATGTTATTTTTACGCTACAACTATCATACCACTGATGACGTATCTGTCTGCTATCGGGAGCTACTCGATCATGGTGAAAGAGGTCTTTAAGAAACCTACGAAATGGCCCATCATGAAGTCGCTCATCTTCAAGGAAATAGATGAATTAATATTCAATTCCTTGGGAATCATTGTATTTATCTCCTTATTCATAGGGGGTGTTGTCACTATTCAGACCGCTCTTAACCTGGAAAACCCCTTGATACCGGTTAGTTTGATCGGCTTTGCGACCAGGCAATCTGTCGTATTGGAATTTGCCCCAACATTTACCTCCATAATTATGGCAGGTAAAGTAGGTTCCTATATAACTTCGAGCATAGGCACTATGCGGGTAACCGAACAGATCGATGCGTTAGAAGTAATGGGTGTAAATTCATTAAACTATCTGGTTTTTCCAAAAATAATCGCCATGCTTCTGTATCCCTTTGCTATTGCTATTGCCATGTATATGGGCATACTAGGCGGTTGGATGGCTGGGGTTTGGGGTAATTTCACCTCCAGTGCCGATTTTATCGAAGGACTGCAAATGGATTTTGACCCGTATCACGTTACTTACTCTTTCATTAAAACACTGGTTTTTGCTTTTGTAATTGCTACAGTTCCCTCCTATCACGGATATTTTATGAAAGGGGGCGCTTTAGATGTAGGAAAAGCCAGTACCACATCATTTGTTTGGACGAGTGTCGTGATCATCATCCTGAATTTCATATTAACCCAATTATTGCTAGGCTAATGATCATAGTTGAAAACTTACATAAGTCGTTTGGGGAGGATCATATATTAAAAGGGATCTCTACTTCCTTTGAAAAAGGGAAGACGAGTTTGGTTATTGGGCAGAGTGGTTCAGGAAAAACAGTTTTTATAAAATGCCTTTTAGGTTTGATCACACCGGAAGAAGGCACAATCGATTTTGATGGGAAGATCTATTCCCAATTAAATTCAAATGAAAAACGAGAACTTCGACAAGAAATAGGCATGGTTTTCCAGGGTAGCGCCTTGTTTGACTCCATGACAGTCGAGGGCAATGTGATGTTTCCACTGAACATGTTTACACAACAGTCTCAATCTGAAAAGGAAGATCGGGTCAATTTTGTTCTAAAACGTGTAAATCTGGTCGATGCCCATCATAAATATCCGGCCGAACTTTCCGGTGGGATGCAAAAAAGGGTAGCCATTGCCAGGGCAATTGTTATGAACCCTAAATATTTATTCTGCGATGAACCTAATTCGGGATTAGATCCAAAGACCGCTATTCTGATCGATAATCTAATCCAGGAGATCACAAAGGAATATGATATTATTACGGTGATCAATAGTCACGATATGAATTCTGTTATGGAAATCGGGGAGAAGATCGTTTTTCTTCAACATGGTGAAAAAGCATGGGAAGGGACTAAAGAAGACATCTTTAAGACAGATAATGAGGCAGTTACCAGTTTTGTCTATTCTTCAGAGCTCTTCAAAAAAGTGCGGCAGATGTACCTGGAAGAACGTACTTAATTGGTTAGGGTTTTAAGTTGTAGGTCTTTATTTTTAAGACGTATTCGAAGCCATTCCAATAACTTGATTTCATCCTTAGTTAATTTCTCCTCTGGAACATCCTCTTTCCATGTAACTTCAAAGACAGGAATAGTATCGATCTTTTGAAAATCGGTTTGGATCCTATAGGAAAATGCCAAAGACGCCAGATCTTCATAGTTTAATCTGGCTTCGGCACTGATGTCTTCAAAGGGTATCTGTTTAAGTGTTACCTGTTGAACAGCCGACAATTCCTCTTCCAGCATGTCAATCCTGGCATCCTTACTCAATAACTCTGCCTTCTTGGATTCATATAGCTCATTGATAAAATTAAAGCGCTCCTCGGAATCGTCCTTCCCACCTTGTACGACAAGCAGATCCGTATTGATCAAACGCGAATAGTTGTTCTTTTGTACACGCCAGGTACGTATCACATTATCCGGGATGACCTCATCTCCCATTGAAACCACTTCGATCCGGGATGTGCCTTCAGGGCGATATTGAAACTGTGTCAGATTATCCATATACCTTCCTTGGTCAGAGAACTGATAGGTGCCAATTGTTTCATTAACCAATTGCTGTGCCTGGCTTAAAAAGCGTGATTCCTGAAAAACATTATAGAATGTAAAGCCTGCGGGGATCATCACCAACAGTGCCAGCAAAGAGGCTATCCTGGCCGTTCTTCTGCGCTTTTTAGAATTAGCATAGCGCACCATTGGGAAGCGCATGAATTTTAATACCAAAAAAGTTGCTAAAGCAATAAAGATGGTATTAATCGTGAACAGGTACATTGCCCCAATAGCATAACCCCAATTCCCAATTGCCAAACCAAATCCCACTGTACATAATGGTGGCATTAAGGCTGTAGCAATCGCCACCCCAAAGATCACACTGGCTATCGTTCCTTTTTTAGCTCTGGCGATTACCAATGCCAGGCCACCAAAAAAAGCGATCAGTACATCCCGAATATCCGGAGCAGTTCGAGCCAGTAGCTCAGAGGATTCATCCCTCAAGGGAAAGAATGCGAAAAATAAGAAGGCCGTCAGGACACTTAAAATTACCATGACGGCAAAATTCTTCAGCGATCTTCTTAGCGTTTCTATGTCATTAATAGCAATAGACAGACCAATACCCAATATAGGTCCCATCAGCGGGGATATAAGCATCGCTCCGATGACTACGGCTGTAGAATTAGCGTTAAGACCTACAGATGCTATGAAGATAGAACAAATGAGGATCCAGGAAGTGTGTCCTTTGAATGGAATATCTTCAATGATGGCTGTTTTAGTCGCCTCCTGATCTGTATTACGGCGAATACTCAAAAGGTCTGAAAGGAAGCTTCGAGTGCTCCCTAGTAAGCCGCGAAAATCTTCCCGAACTTCTTGTCCATCCGGTATCGCTTCCTCCTTATGTGGTTTTTTCTCCTCTTCGAACATGTGCTAATGCTTCAGTGAATCTCCATGTTCCCTTTTTACACGGGCAACAATTTCCATGATCTCTTGTTCTTTTTCGCGCGGGATCATCAGGATCACATTATCTTTTTCAACAATAATATAGTCATTTACACCTTCAATAACGGCCAATTTGCCTTTAGGCAAAAAGATCATATTACCGGTAGAATTTTGGGCTGAAAGAGTAGCCCCTATCACCACATTTCCTTCCTTATTCTTTTCTTTCTCTTCAAACAAGGATCCCCAGGTGCCCAGATCGCTCCAACCAAACGTAGCGGGTAATACATATATTGACTCCGCTTTTTCAAGAATGGCATAGTCGACAGAGATATTTTCTGCGAGACCGTAATTGGCTTCGAGAAAGCCAGTTTCCTTTGTCGTATTATAATCTGACAAGCCTGAGAAAAATAGTTCAAACATGGCTGTTTGATTCTCTTTAAAGGCCTGCACTATGGTTTGAATACTCCACACAAAAATTCCGGCATTCCATAGAAAATTCCCCTGGGCCAAGAATTGTTCTGCTGTGTCCTTATCTGGTTTCTCCCGGAATTTGATCACAGCATGTAGCGGTTCCGTTTCAGATGATTGATATTCTATATATCCAAAACCGGTTTTCGGGGCATCTGGTGTAATTCCCAGGGTGCAAATAGAATCATTCGCACGGCTGTGCTCCATGCATTTGAGAATATCTTCTCTAAATGCGCCGTCATCGTCTATCAAGTGATCACTGGGTGCCACAAGCATCACTGCATCTGGCTCAATCTTTTGAATTTTCAGGGCGGCCAGTAAAATGCAAGGCGCTGTGTTGCGCATGGCGGGCTCGGGTACGATCTGATAGTCATTCAGACCCGGTATTTGTTCATGAACCAGGGAAACGTAATCCGCATTTGTCAGAACGAATATATTTTCTGTTGGAATGAAATTCTGGAGTCGTGCAAAAGTCTGCTGCAGCAATGAGCTGCCGGTATTCATAAGGTCGTGAAATTGCTTTGGGAATTCCTGTGTGCTAACAGGCCAGAATCTCGATCCAACTCCCCCGGCCATGATCACGGCAAAATGCTTAGAATTCAAGGACATTTACATTTATATTGGCTCCACCTCAGCATGAGGCTGAAACAAATATACCCTACCGGAACCAATTTCATGGCATTCTATTCTCTTAACCCTTTTTTTTCCTCTTTTAAAAGACTTTCCATTATACAGTCTGAAGGAACTGCCTTCACTTAGTTCGGCCACCACACTTTTATCTGACGGGGGATCATATACTTTTAATGCCATAGCCAATGCGCTATCCGTGGAACTACTCGCTTTGGGATTACGAAAATGTGTTGCCATTACAGGGAGAAGATCATTAGGGAAGACTTCAGGTCTGAGCAAGGGCACCATCATAAATGTGAATGTCTGTTTCCATTCATTCCCATGAGGTCTTATTCGCCTGCCATATTTTTCAAAAGCTTGCAGATGAGCTAATTCGTGAATAAAGGTGATTAGGAATCGATAAGGGTTTTTAGAGGCGTTGAGCGTAATGCGATGTGTACCATCCGCTAATTGTTTATAATCCCCATGCCTTGTTATACGTTGCGCTGTGATCTTAACTTTTACCTGGCTTTCATTTAGGAGAGAAAGGCAATAATTTCTGGCTTCAGCTGGAATATAATCTGTGATAAACTGTAAATTCACTAGCGCTGAATTAAGGAGTGCTATTACTTACAGGCAGCACTTTCCCATTATACATGAGATGCCCCTCTAATGCAAAACTGGCAATATACTCGGCCATTTCAGCAGCAGTTGTAGGAGCCTGATAGCCCGGAAAAGCCTCTTCCAGCATTTCTGTTTGAACCGCACCCAACGCTAACACATTGAAAGCCGGTCCCGTTTCTTTATATTCTTCAGCCAACAACTCGCTTAGTGTGATGATGGCACCTTTGCTTGAGCTATAAGCGGCCAAGCCCGGAAATTTTGAACTACCCTGTACACCTCCCATGGAACTGATAGTTACCACATGAGCCGATTTCTTCATAAGCGGGATGAGTGACCGGGTTAGCTCCGCCAATCCAAATACGTTCACCGCATAGACTTCCTGAAAGTCATCCCAACTGGTTTGCGTAAAAGGTTTGTTGATGAGTCGGCCTGCATTATTGATCAAGATATCCAGGGAGATATCAACCTTACTCAAATCGGTTGCAAATTTTGCGATATCCTGCGCTGAACTAATATCAAAGGGGATCACTTCCACTCCTTTGAGATTTGCTGCTTCAAGAGGGCCAGTATTTCTTGACAATGCCCAGACTCGATCGCCACGTTCGGCAAATATTCGGCAGAGTTCAAAGCCTATGCCCCTGCTGGTACCGGTGATGACTACATTTGCCATTAGTTAGTTATTACTTCTTGTTCTGCAGCATTCGTAATTCCTTCGATCACGGGGATGATCCTGTTGACTACTTCGGCCATATGGTCAAAATCCATGATCTGAGGTTCATCGTCGACTCCATGATAATGGTCAAAATTCGTGAAATCGAAGGTACAATAGGTATGGGCTGGAACTCCAAAAACTTCATGAAAAGGATAGTTGTCAGAGCGCTGGAATAAATTCAATTCCTGTGCTGTTGGCAGGAGTCCGATCAAATTCTCCCCGGCATGTTCATTACTAACCTCGGCCAAATTAGATTTATCGTATCCCGTTATATACAAAAAGTAATCCTTGCCAACCATGGGCACACCCGTCATTTCAAAATTGAGCATCGTATACAGATTCAAATTTGATTCCTTTAATTTCTTAGCCAAATGCCAGGATCCCATCAATCCGCGTTCTTCGGCACTAAAAAGGGCAAAGATCAGGCTGCGTTTGTTGGTTTTGGCATTCCCGAAATACCGGGCTAGTTCCATGACCGTGGAAGTACCGGATGCATTGTCATTGGCGCCGTTGGCGATGGCATCCCCATTCGTGGAATTTACGATACCAATATGATCATAATGGGCTCCTATTACTATGAATTCGTCTTTTAACTCCGGGTCATTACCCGGGATCCATCCAACCACATTGTATGAAGTTGGTTTAAAGTTCGCCAGCGTATCGCGAAACGATTCAAAATAGGGCCGAATGTTATTTTCCTCGAATGATTCCTCAATATAACTTGCCGCCTTTTCGATCCCATCCGATCCGGAATCCCGGCCTTGCAAGTCATCTGAGGCCATAAAATTCATCAAAGCACTCATTCGAATTTCGTTGGAGTATAGGTAAACCGGAGTACTGCTAGTGTTAGTTGTTGGATCGGTTTCAGGACTACCAATACTGCCTTTGACACCTTCAGGTCCGTTTACAATGTCTTCGGGACTCGTTTCCCGAACCTTGGCAGACCCACAGGCCATAAGCGTGGCTACAAGCCCAAGCATGATTATTTTTCTCATCTGATATTTTAATTTTTTTAAGGCTGGATTTTATGCCAGCATAGTTACAGGGTTCTCAATAAATGCCCTGAGGGTTTGTAAGAATTGTGCTCCGGTGGCGCCATCTACAGTCCTGTGATCACAAGCCAGGGTAAGCTTCATTGTATTTCCTACTACGATGGCACCATCCTTCACCACAGGTTTCTCGACTATAGCGCCAACCGAGAGTATTGCAGAATTTGGCTGGTTTATAATAGAGGTGAATTCCAGGATACCGAACATCCCAAGATTGGAAACAGTAAACGTACTGCCTTCCATCTCATCCGGTTTAATCTTTTTTGTTCGTGCCCTGCCTGCCAGGTCTTTTACCGATGCATTGATCTGCATCAAACTCATCTGATCGGCAAATTTCAGCACAGGAACTACCAGGCCATCATCTACAGCTACAGCAACGCCCATATGAATATGCTGGTTGTATCGGGTAGTATCTCCGTTCCAGGTCGTATTTACCTGTGGATGTTTCCGCAACGCCAGGGCACATGCTTTCAAGATCATGTCATTAAAAGAAACCTTGGTATCCGGTAAATCATTGATCTTGACCCTGGAGGCTTTCGCCTGTGACATATCAACTTCAATAGTCAGGTAATAGTGTGGTGCTGTGAATTTCGACTCAGCCAGGCGCTTGGCGATCACCTTACGCATCTGAGAATTCTTCACTTCTTCACTGCCTTCTTCTCCCACGGGTAACGCAATAGGTTGAAGGGCAGAACCAGTAATGCTTGAGACCGGAGTTTCAATTTGGGGAGCGGCAGCGGGTGCTCCTTTGGAAACTGCAGGGCTAAAGTTTTCGATATCTCGCTTAACAATACGACCTTGTTCCCCTGTTCCCTTGACATCGGCCAGGGATATCCCCTGGTCTGCTGCCATTTTTTTCGCAAGCGGGGAAGCAAATATCCGTCCATTGGATGATGCTGTTGATGTTGCCACTTGAGCCAAGTTTGGCTCGGTAGATCCTGTTTCGGTTGCTTCCACCTTCGGTTTTTCTGCTACGGCTTCTTTAGCTTTTGCGCCGGATGCGAGAACAGCTTCTACGTCTGTTCCGGCCGGACCAATGACAGCTAATATTTCATCAACTGGTGCCGTTTCGCCTTCCTGGATCCCGATGTGCAATAAGGTGCCTGAGTAGAACGACTCAAATTCCATGGTGGCTTTGTCTGTTTCTATCTCAGCAAGGATATCTCCTTCTTCAATCAGGTCCCCTTCTTGTTTTAGCCAGGAAGCAACCGTCCCTTCTTCCATAGTGTCACTAAGTTTGGGCATGGTGATAACCTCTACCCCTTCCGGGATTGCGGCAGTAGCCGCTGTTTTAGTATCTGCTACCGTTTCTTCAATTTTTGCAGGAGCTGTTGTTTTCTCTTCAACAGGCTCTTCAGCTTTTAAATCAGCCGTACTCCCATTGGTGGTTGCCTCCCCTGAAATCAGGGATGCAATATCCTCCCCGTCTTCTCCGATAATTGCCAAGAGGGTGTCAACCGGGGCTCCTTCCCCTTCTGCAATACCTATATGCAATAGGGTGCCTTCGTGAAAGGATTCAAATTCCATGGTGGCTTTATCCGTCTCGATCTCAGCCAGAATATCGCCTTCTTCGATCTTATCCCCTACTTGCTTAAGCCATTTCGCTACGGTACCTTCCTCCATAGTATCGCTAAGCCTGGGCATGGTGATTATTTCGGCCATATTCTTATAGTTTATGTGCTAAAAATGGATATCCTTCTTCCTCGTAAACCATATCATACATTTGATCTAAAGGCGGATATTCTGAATTTTCAGCAAATTCTTCACATTCTTTTACACGCTCTTTCACAGCTGCATCGATTGCAGCAATATCCTCTTCTGAGGCATATTTCTTTTCCAGAATAACTTCTTTGATCTGGGTGATCGGATCTATCTTTTTATACTCTTCCACTTCGTCTTTAGTGCGATAGTGTTGTGCATCAGACATTGAATGTCCCCTATAGCGATAGGTTTTCATTTCCAGGAATGTAGGTCCGCCACCATTTCGGGCGCGCTCTATGGCCTTGCTCATTTCCTCTGCAACCGTCACCGGATCCATGCCATCTACAGGTCCACAGGGCATTTCATAGCCGAGTCCGAGTTTCCAGATCTCTGTGGAATAAGAGGTTCGCTCAACCGAAGTTCCCATCGCGTAGCCATTATTTTCACAAATGAATACAACTGGAAGTTGCCAGAGCATAGCCAGGTTAAAGGATTCGTGAAGTGATCCTTGTCTGACAGCACCATCACCCATATAGCATAAGGTCACAGCATCGCGCTTAAAATATTTATCTGCAAAAGCCAATCCGGCTCCTAATGGGATCTGACCTCCTACGATACCATGTCCTCCATAGAAGCGGTGTTCTTTCGAAAATATATGCATGGATCCTCCCATGCCTTGAGATGTCCCTGTTACTTTGCCGTATAATTCGGCCATAACCCTTTTGGGGTCTACCCCCATTCCAATAGGCTGAACATGGTTCCTATAGGCCGTTATCATACGATCCTTAGAAAGATCCATGGCATGCAAAGCACCCGCCAATAAGGCTTCCTGACCATTATAAAGGTGCAGGAACCCACGAACTTTCTGCTGAATATATACTGCGGCGAGTTTATCTTCAAACTTGCGCCAGAAGAGCATATCTTCATACCATTTAAGATATACTTCCTTTGTTACTTTCTTCATTGAATGTTTTTCGGTTGAATAGTTAGTCTCCCCATTCAAAATTCGTCAGTCCTTTGTTCAGGACAAACCATGAAAAACAAAAATAAACATTAAATCTAGAGTTGAAAATAAAAGGGATAAAAGCCGAACTCAGGTTTAAGGCCGTACGTAAAATAATTTACTCAGAATTCAATTGTGAGCTGTTAAATCCGAGGGGTAAAAGATCTGAAATTGCATTAATGAGATAGACCGGCCCGTGGTTCCCCTTTAGTAATACACGTATAGGTTTTCTTTGTTTATGCTCATACTCGTATATAGACTGACGACAATTTCCGCAAGGTGCAGCGGGTTTGTGGGAAGGCTCTTTATCAGAGCCGGCACTGATGGCAAGGCTTAGGATCTGAACCCCGGGAAACCGGGCACCAGCTTGAAAAACAGCCACCCGCTCGGCACAGAGGCCAGATGGAAAGGAGGCGTTTTCCTGATTGCTTCCCAGAACAATCTCACCATTTTCCAGGAGTACAGCTGCGCCAACTTTAAAGTTCGAATAAGGAGCATAGGCTCCATTCCGGGCCATGATAGCCTTTTCAAGTAAATCAAGATCTTCCTTTACTAGTTCCTCTTGATCGGTAAAAACCTTGAAAGATATATTTATATGCTGCTCTTCCATAGCGTTTCCTTTCTTCTAGGAAAGATATAAAAAAACCCGCCGTAAGGCAGGTTCTTTTATTTTGCTTTTATTTTCTTAATCATTGACGAATTCCTGACCCAGGTTAAAAGTCACTGAGAATCGCAATGTATTTTCTAAAGGATTACGTACTTGTGAAGTGGAAAACAAATACGAGAGATCTACCTGTGCCGACTTGAATTTAAATCCGGCTCCCAGCGTTAAAAATTTTCTAGATCCTTTTTCTTCACTTTCATTAAATAGCCCGGTACGTAACATAAAGGCATCCTGGTACTTATATTCCGCACCAAGTCCCCATGTGAATTCTTTTAATTCTTCGCTAAAGCCGTCAGGCGCATCACCAAATGATTTGAATAATCCGTCAAAGAAAGTAATAGCCTGATATTGGTCATTATCTTCTGAATCCACATCACCATCACCATCAAAATCCTGTGGCGTAGGAACTAACAATTTATTGAACTCTGTGTGTAGTCCAAGAACATTGTCTGCGTCAAATATAAAGTCGAATCCGGCACCAAATTTTAGATTGGTTGGCAGGAAGTTCTCCTGACCGCCTTCATCATATTTAATCTTTCCACCAAGGTTAGACAGGTTAAACCCAAGTCTCCAACGTCCATCAAAGCTGTCATAAGCGATCTCCGGAGAACGATAGAAACCGGCTACATCTACAGCCAGGGAATTGGCGGCTTGTGAATCCACATCACCGCTTTCCGGCAGTTTTAGATTTGAGCTAATAAATCGTGCTCCAACGGCCATTGAGAATGTTGGGCTCAATTTTAATGAATAAGACCCATCAATAGCCAATTCATTTGGCTTGGCCAGGGTTCCGGGATCATTAGCAAATTGCCTTAATTCTATTTCACCCAGGGTAAAGTAGCGTAGACTTACAGCGAAGGCACTTCGGTCATTGATCTTGCTATAAAAATTACCATTGAGTAATGAAATATCTGTTATGATACTCTCCAAATAAGGTGTATAGCTCAGACCAATACCCATTTTTCGTTCTGCAAAAGCAAATTTTGCCGGGTTCCATTGTTGAGAGAAAGCATCCACAGATGTAGCAACTCCCATATCCCCCATTCCTGCCGCTCTCGCGTCCGCAGCAATGGTTAGGAATGGAACGGCTGTTGTGATTACCCGATCTTCCTGTGAATAAGTCACTATAAGTGTAAGAAGGGCAGGGATAAGCAGTAGTTTTTTCATTTTCTTCTTCAAATTTTTAGTTGGAGTAATCGTCAAAATGTATGGCCATTTGTATCGCCTTTTCCAGACGTATTACTTGAAAACGAGGTTTTCATCATATTCTTATGCAAAGGTTGAATTTTTTTATCCTTTCTCCATATAAATGGCTCATGAAAAACCCAAATTTAGCTGAATAGTTACGCTATTATGGAGAACAAAGTACTGAATTTTAGTGCGTTTTTATTGAAAAAGTCGGGGAACGTGCCATACTACAAGTCAAAATGTCTCGTTATCTAAGAAATGATGGGGGAAGTGGGTGCCTTTTAAACCAATTCAATTTATTTTTTCCCGTACAAAATATTATGGTCATTTCCGCGTTTTATAGCCGAAAGTGACGTCATATTGATTTGACTGCATTGCCCCGATTACCAGTAAAACAGTAAAATCATGCAACCAGTCAATATGAAATCAAAAACCGTAACGAAATTTAACCTAATTAATAAATCGGGCAATTATTAAGATCAAAGATTAACAAATGAAAAAACAGATCATAAATGTTGCGCTCTCGAGCTTTGTTATCGCCGCAAGCATGGCAGTAACAGGTTGCAACAAATCATCATCGTCGTCCAAAAATACGTCACGGGCTACCGGATGGAAGATCAATGCCAAAGAAGGCGGATTCCAATACAACTCCAATTTCAAGGAGCAGGAAACCGGTCCGGGCCTTGTCTTTATTGAAGGGGGTACTTTCACAAAAGGAAAAGTACAGGATGATGTAATGCACGATTGGAACAACACTCCAACCTCTCAGCATGTTCAATCATACTATATGGATGAGACAGAGGTCACTAATGTGATGTACCTGGAATATTTAGATTATCTGAAAGCGGTATATCCTCCTGAAAATCCTATGTATACGAACATCTATAAAGGTGCTTTACCGGATACTTTAGTTTGGAGAAACCGACTTGGGTTTAACGAGACAATGACAAACAACTACCTGCGCCACCCTGCTTATTCCGAATATCCAGTAGTAGGTGTTAACTGGGTACAAGCAGTTCAATTCTCCGAATGGCGTACAGATCGTGTAAACGAAGCTATGTTGGAGCGTGAAGGGTATTTAGCTCAGGATTCAAAGTATCAGGTATTGAGTGGAGATGTTGACGGAACATTTAGCACAGAGGCTTATTTGAACAGACCCGAATCTGTTTATAACGGAAATATTGATTCGCTGCAAGGCAAACAAAAAAGCGATTCAGTTAATGTTTTTGCCAAAAGAAGCAGCGGTATTATAATGCCAGAATATCGCCTACCGACAGAGACTGAGTGGGAATATGCTGCAGCAGCCCTGGTTGGAACACGAGAGTACAACAACTACAGGGGTAGAAAAAAATATCCATGGGAAGGTGATTATACCCGAAATGGTAAGAGAGTTGGTCGTGGAGATCAGTTGGCCAACTTTAAGCAAGGAAAAGGTGATTACGGCGGGATCGCAGGTTGGTCTGACGACGGTGCTGATATTACAGCAGAAGTCAAGTCGTACAAACCAAACGACCATGGTCTCTATGACATGGCTGGTAACGTTGCCGAATGGGTAGCTGATGTCTACAGACCTATCGTAGATGATGAGATCAGTGATTTCAACTACTACCGAGGTAATGTCTATATGAAAACTGCAATTGGCGAGGATGGCAAAGTTATAGTGCTTCGAGACAGCATTGTATATGATACGCTGCCAACAGGAAAGATCGTTGCAGTGAATATGCCCGGAGAGATCAAAATGATTCCCGTAGATGATGAAGAAACGTATCTGAGAACTAATTTCGATGCCAGTGATAACCGTGCATACAGAGACGGCGATCCAGGTTCTTCACGATTCTTTGACCGCTTTGCAGATGAAGAAGATGAATCTTCTCAACGAAAAATGTACGATTCTCCTCGTCACAAAGTTGAGCGTAATGATGAAGGTTCTCTGGAAAGAGAATACGACAAATCTAATTCTAGAACATCACTCATAAATGATGAAGTGCGCGTATATAAGGGAGGTTCCTGGAGAGACAGAGCCTACTGGTTAGATCCAGCCCAACGAAGGTTCTTACCTCAGTATATGGCAACGGACTATATTGGTTTCCGATGTGCCATGTCAAGAGTAGGGTCTAAGTCGAAAACAAGAATAA
>JAOTYW010000042.1 GCA_029861705.1 Flavobacteriaceae bacterium | reverse complement strand
GGGACGATATTTTAAAAACAAACCCTGATATCTGGATCTGGGGAGGGGATAATATCTATGCCGATACAGACGATATAGAGAAAATGCGGCAGATGTACAAAGAGCTGAACGAGATTCCGGATTATGTCAAATTAAAAGCGTCTGTCCCGATCATTGGAACCTGGGACGATCATGATTACGGAAAAAATGACGCCGGTATCGAATATGTTTCAAAGGCCGGAAGTCAGGACGCTTTTTTGGATTTTATGGGCGTTCCCGCTGAAAGCCCAAGACGAAACCAGGAAGGCATCTATACCTATCATGACTACCGGGCAGGTGGCAAAAAGATCAGGGTGATCTCATTAGATACGCGGTATTTTCGTACGGCTCTAACTTCTGGATCGGGTGGGGCGCCCTATCAACCTAATGCAGCCGGAGAAGGAGAACTTTTAGGCGAAGCGCAATGGGTGTGGCTCGGCCAGGCATTGACAAATTCCGGCGCTGATTTCCATGTAATCATGAGTAGTATCCAATTTTGGTCTTCAGAACACGGCTGGGAAAAATGGGCCAATTTCCCGCATGAAGTAAAACGCTTTAAAGCCTTATTGTCTGATACCAAACCAAAAGGAGCCATCCTTTTGTCCGGGGATAGGCACATTTCTGAATTTTCAGGGGGCACAATCGAAGGCCTGCCTTACGAGCTGATCGATTTTACAAGTAGCGGACTTACCCATGCATTCAGGGGCTATACCGGAGAGGACAACCCTAATCGTATTGGCGAAGTAGTCTTTACCGAAAGCTTTGGATTACTGGTCATTTATCCGTTTATCGGCAAGGTAGAATTTAAAATGCTGGGAGACAACGGACAGGTATTACAGGAAATCTCCCGTACATATTAGGCTTGCGGGTTCTTCCAAAAGCTGTATTTTTGCCAAAATTTTTACACATGGCCGGAAAAAGGACATTTACCATGATCAAACCAGATGCTGTTGAAAACGGACATATCGGTCCGATCATTGAAAAGATCACTTCAGCAGGATTTAAGATCAAGGCAATGAAGTTTACACAGATGAGCAAACGCGACGCTGGGGAGTTCTACGCGATCCACAGAGAGCGTCCGTTCTTCGGAGAGCTTGTCGACTTTATGACGCGAGGACCTATTGTTGCGGCCATCCTGGAGAAAGACAATGCCGTTGAAGATTTTCGAATACTAATCGGAGCTACTAATCCGGCTGAAGCTGCAGAAGGGACTATCCGCAAATTGTATGCAAAGGATATCGGTGAGAATGCAGTACACGGTTCAGACAGTGATGAGAATGCGACAATGGAAGGTGCTTTTCATTTCTCTGGCCGTGAAATATTTTAGAAAAGACTAGCGCAAGACCAGCTTTTTTATCAATTCTTTCCCCAGGCCCTCATTCAGGAGTTTGATGATTTTTGTCTTACCCAGGCTCAGCTCTTCGCGTAAAACAGAAGAGGAGAGATTTACATATAAGATATCATCTTTTAATTCTACCCGCGTAGTATAATTATTGACACCCGGACCCATCATTTCTTTCCAGGCACGGCGCGCGTCTACCTTATTCATTCCTTTTTGCAAATGATTTTTGCGGATGAATTCGTTCATTGCCTCTGAGAGGCTGCGCTGATTCTTATATCGTTTACTCATCTGTAATCGCTATGGGTTCATACCTGCTGTAGGTATACTGAATCCCTTCTGCATTTCGTAATCTAAGTAGATTGGCTTGCAATAGCTGCACTTCTTCTTCCCAACTTTCCGACTCATTGCTATATCGCAAATATACGCCACCTTCCTCTTCAACTTTGATAAATGGAATGGCATCATTGGAAGTGGTATAGATGCCATCCAGAGTTGGTTTTACCTTCTTTCGAAACCCCTTGCCATCTCCAAAGGTGAAAAAATCTATGGTCGTACTAATATCATAGGTTTTGACAGAGCTGTCGGGAAAGGAAACTTTTTCGATCTCCCAATATCCATTGAGCATATCCAGGTCAATAGGTTCCTTTTTGGATCCACAACCAACTAGGAAAATAACACCGAGAAACAGCCAGACAGTTCGCATATTACAAAGTGAATATTTTATACGATTGATGCACGGATTGCACGACCTTTTCAGTTCGGTCCGGATGGGTATCACTGATAAAGATCTGCCCAAAATTCTCATGGTCTACGAGGCCGACGATATGGCCCACCCTTTGCTCATCAAGCTTATCAAAAATATCGTCCAGGAGTAAGATGGGCGGTGTTTTTGCCATTTTTTTCAGAAAAAAGAATTGTGCAAATTTCAAGCCGATCAGATAGGATTTCTGTTGTCCCTGGCTTCCAAATTTTTTGATGGGATATTCCTTGACACCAAAAGCCAGATCATCTTTATGGATACCTGCCGATGTGTATTGCAGGTTCATGTCTTTTTGCAGATGCTTTACCAGCAATGACCCGAGATCTGTTTCGTTAAGCTGACTCTGATAGGTAAGCGACACATCTTCCTGCTTTCCGGAAATGGAAGCGTATTGCTCAATAAAAATGGGCATAAAGGCATCAATAAATTCCTTCCGCTTTATAAAAACGCGCCCGCCGAGTTCTGCCATTTGTTCGTTATAGACCGATAAAGTGTCCGAATCAAATGTATGATTAAGCGCAAAGTATTTTAATAAAGAATTCCGCTGCGCAAGCACTTTGTTGTAGTTTATTAAGTCTTGTAAATACGCTTTGTCGGACTGACTGATCACTCCGTCCATAAATTTGCGACGTGTTTCGCTGCCTTCCAGGATCAGGTCCCGATCTGCAGGGGAGATCATAACAACAGGCAAAAGGCCTACATGCTCTGAAAGCCTTTCATAAGCTTTGTTATTACGTTTGATACTTTTCTTCTGCCCTCTTTTAACGCTGCAGGTTATGCGCTCTTCACGTCCCTTTTTTTCAAAGACCCCATCGATAACAAAGAAATCTTCCCCATGTCTGATGTTCTGCGAAGTAATAGGATTGAAATAACTTTTGCCAACTGATAAGTGGTATATCGCATCCAGAATATTGGTTTTCCCCTTGCCATTATCGCCCACCAAACAATTGATTTTTTTATCAAACTCAAACGTAGCCGATTCGAAGTTTTTATAGTTGGTAATGGAAAGGGATTTTAGAAACATGTGTCGGGATGCGTACTATTGGATATGAGCCTTGCAAATTATTGAAAATAAACGAAAGAATTGACCTTCAATTTTCAATAAATCCATTATTTTTGCGCCACCAATTCATCAGCATAATGGCGACATACAAGAAGCGAGGATATAAACCCAAGACAAAAGCCGAAGAAAGGGAAATGGCTGCACACAAAAGTGCAACGGCTGAAGTATTCAGTACCCTGGATGAAACTGCATCTAAATCGGAGCAATGGGTAGCTCGTAATCAGAAGTATATTTTAGGTATCATTGGTGTCGTAGCAGTTTGTGTTGTTGGATACCTTGCCTATAACCAATTCGTAGCTGAACCATTAAATGAAAATGCCTCTGCTGAATTATACTACCCACAGCAATATTTTAACCAGGCAGTAAATAGCACTACAGAAAAAGATTCGCTGTTCAGACTTGCCCTGGAAGGTGCAGATGGCAAATATGGTTTGCTGGATGTGATCGAAGAATACAAAGGTACAGATGCGGCTAATCTGGCAACCTATGCTGCCGGGATGTCTTATTTAAACCTTCAGCAATACCAGGAGGCTATTTCCTACCTGGAAGACTATTCCCCCAAAGATGCCGTAACCGGGGCACTTGCCATAGGAGGAATAGGGGATGCTTTTATGCAACTAGGTCAGCCCGACGATGCACTCGGATTTTACGAAGATGCCTATAAGCATGACGACAATAATTTTACTGCACCGCGTTTTTTACTTAAAGCAGGGATCACCGCCCTGGAGACAGGCCAGCATGACAAGGCCTTGGAGTACTTTCAACTCATCAAAGATGCGTATAGCGATTCCGCTGAAGCAGGCACGATTGATGCCTACATTGGAATGGCACAAAAATCCAATTAGTGGCCACGGACCATACAAATCTATCGGAATACGATAAGGATTCCTTACCCGATGCATCCCAGTTAGAAATTGGGTTAGTGGTATCAGAATGGAATGCTGAGATCACCAATAGCCTGTACAAAGGCGCCTACAAAACCTTAGTAGATTGCGGCGTATGGGAAAACAACATTTATAAAATGGATGTTCCCGGTAGCTTTGAATTGATCATGGGTAGCAAGCGGATGATGAAAGCGCAAAAGCTCGATGCTGTCATTGCCATCGGCAGTGTGATCCAGGGCGAAACAAGACATTTTGAATTTGTTTGCCAGGCTGTAGCCCAGGGTATTAAAGACCTGAATGTAAGTACAGACACCCCGGTAATATTCTGTGTTCTCACAGACGACACCATACAACAGGCTCAAGACCGCAGTGGAGGTAAGCACGGGAATAAGGGCGTGGAAGCTGCTATTGCCGCCATCAGAATGGCCACTCTCTAAAATTTTGTAATTCCCGGATACAGGGAAAATGTTAACAAATAATGGCGCCAACCTTCGGACCGTTTTTTGTAAATTAGATACCTTTGAATATGGTGAAGATGGGTAAGTTCTATCGACTTAGAAAGAATAAATCTTTTAAATACTCGCCCCGATATTATGATGATAAAGGGGAGGGGAGCCCATTTAGGATAGAACCGAAATTTGATAAATACAGAATAACAACTGGCAGTAATCGCGGAATAAAACGCAAATGGCAGAATGCCCTGCACGACCTTAGTGTAACCGGAGATAAAAATATGAATTTAAGGATCATCATCATTGTATCCATTTTGGTACTGATATTCTTGTATATCATCGATTTTGATCTTTCCATATTCTTTTCGGATTAATGGCAGGGGTAATAAAGCTTTTACCGGATCACGTAGCGAACCAGATCGCCGCAGGGGAAGTTGTACAACGCCCGGCCTCTGTTGTAAAAGAACTTCTTGAAAATGCTATTGATGCCGGTGCAGATCAGATCAAACTTATTGTCAAAGACGGCGGTAAGGCCCTGATACAAGTCGTGGATAATGGACAGGGGATGAGTACTACGGATTCCCGGATGTGCTTTGAAAGGCACGCTACTTCTAAATTAACCACGGCAGAAGAACTCTATGCGCTAAAAACAAAGGGCTTTCGCGGAGAAGCACTTGCCAGCATTGCGGCCATTGCCCATATAGAATTACAAACTCGTACAGAAAGTGAAGAAGTAGGAACGCAAATTCGTATTGCCGGCAGTGAAGTCACGGACCAGCAGCCGATCGCAACGCCTAAAGGCACAGCCATCCTTGTAAAAAACTTGTTCTATAACATTCCTGCGAGAAGAAATTTCCTTAAATCTCCCCAGGTAGAATCCAGGCACATAACAGATGAATTTCATCGGGTGGCCCTGGCACATCCTGATATTGCTTTCCAATATTTTTCGAATGGGAGCGAACTCTTCCAATTACCCAAAACGAATCTGCGGAAGCGCATTGTTCATGTATTCGGATCCAAAACAAATGAAAAATTAGTCCCCGTTACCGAAGAAACTCAGATGGTAAAAGTGAGCGGCTTTCTCTGTAAGCCGGAATTTGCCAAAAAGAGTCGGGGCGAACAATTCTTCTTCGTCAACAACCGCTTTATCAAAAGTCCGTATTTACACCATGCAGTGATGAATGCCTTCGAAGGCCTGATAAGACCCAATACATTTCCGGGCTACTTTCTGTACCTGGAAATGGATCCTTCAAGCATCGATGTAAATATTCATCCGACAAAAACAGAGATCAAATTCCACGACGATCACAGTCTTTATGCCATTCTTCGTTCAGCGTTAAAACACAGCCTGGGACAATTCAATGTAGCCCCTGTGCTTGATTTTGAAAAGGACCCTAATTTGGAAACACCTTATGCCTACAGGCAAAGAAGTGCAGAGGCGCCTTCGGTAGAAGTAGATAGTGCCTTCAATCCGTTTAGCGGCAATGTTAAACCTGTATCTGGCTTTAAGAAGGCGACAAAGGAGGCATGGGAAGCCCTTTATCTGGAAACAGAAAAGCAGGCAGCTTCAAGAAATATTCCTTCACAGATTGAACGAGATCCTGTACAGGCCCGGATGTTCGAAAAAAGTGCTGTGCAGGAATCAGGGGTGCGTACGTTCCAATTCAAACAGAAATATGTGGTCTCTTCTATCAAATCAGGGATGTTGATCATACATCAAAACCGGGCGCATCAACGAGTCTTATATAACAAATTCTTAAAAGAGCTGAGTCAGAATAATACCGTTAGCCAACAGCTCTTATTTCCTTTGTCCCTGTCATTTTCAAAATCTGATATGGATCTCGTACGGGAAATCCAGACTGAACTTATTGATCACGGATTTCTTTTCGAGGAGATCGGAGAAGAACAACTGACGCTGAGTGGCGTCCCGATCCAGATCACAGAAGGAGAAGTGGGCATCGTTATTGACGAGCTGATCGCCACACGTAAAGAAGGAGCAGCCTCATCTTTTTCGACTACAGAACTCCTCGCACAGTCTATGTGCAGGGCTATGGCCATTAAGACAGGATCTTCCCTGGATACATCTTCGCAACAGGGATTAGTAAATGATTTGTTTGCATGTAAGGAATCCGGACGCAGTCCGTTTAATAAAACAGTATATATCGTTATTTCTGAGAACGACATTGAAAATAAATTTAATTAAATGGGAAGACTCACCGGTGCTATCAAGCACCTCTTGATCATTAATATTCTTTTTTTCGTGGCAACTGCCTTATACGGAGATCAGATGTATCAGTGGTTTTCGTTATGGTTTCCGGAACATGAGAATTGGAGATATTGGCAAGTGATCTCTCATATGTTCATGCATGGAGGTTTAATGCATATCCTGTTCAATATGTATGCCCTCTGGGCTTTTGGCTCTCCTTTGGAGCGAATGTGGGGAAGGAAGAAATTCCTTTTCTTTTATTTTTCTGCCGGACTCGGAGCTGCCTTGATTCATACCGGGGTTAATTATTATTATTTCAACCAGGGCATAGAAGCTTTGGTTAATTCGGGACTCACAGAGACCCGATTAATTGAGATCCTTGGTGAAGGAAAATACAGTCCGGATTGGTATCGGGAAGCATCGCAAAGTACGATAGATAATTTTCTAGGGGCATATAACACGCCGGCTGTAGGGGCCTCAGGGGCTATTTACGGCATATTGGTAGCTTTTGGGATGTCTTATCCAAACAGCGAACTTTTCCTGATCTTCTTGCCCATCCCTATTAAAGCAAAATATTTTATCCCAGTCCTGGTAGGCCTGGATCTTTTTTCCGGCGTTACGGGCTATCCTATCTTTGGTAGTGGGATTGCACATTTTGCCCACGTTGGAGGCGCCTTGTTCGGATTTTTAATGATGTGGTACTGGAAAAGAAACCAGTATAATCAAAATCGCTGGGATTAAATGAATGACATCAAGTATCAATACGCGCGCTTAAATATTGCACAAAAACTCATCGCAGTGAATGTGCTGGTGTTTATCGTGAATGCTATCCTTCCTTTTCTTTTTGGTTGGGACCGTGATATCTTGGTGCAGTGGTTTGAGTTACCCAAGGACCTGGGGCGTTTTTTAACACAGTTCTGGTCTATTATAACGTATTCCTTTTTTCACGGTGGTATATGGCACCTGTTCTGGAACATGATCATCCTGTATTTTTCATCGCGGATCTTCCTGAACCTGTTCGATGCCCGTAAACTGACCAATGTTTATTTCCTGGGAGTGATCCTGGGCGGACTCATATTTCTCTTGAGCTATAATGTCTTTCCGGTTTTTGCCGGTGCCCGTACGGCTTTGATCGGTGCTTCTGCCGGGGTGACAGCCGTCCTGATCTTTATATGTACTTACATGCCAAACCAGGAAGTCCGATTCTTTTTTTTCAACTTAAAACTCTGGTACTTAGGTGTTTTTGTTGTCTTGCTGGATCTGATACAGATCCCCGGGGGTAATGCAGGAGGGCACCTGGCGCATTTAGGAGGTGCATTGTTAGGCTATATTTATGCCAGACAACTGACCAAGGGCAATGATATTGGAGCCTGGTTCTCGAATATCCTGGATGGGGTTTTTGATCTATTTAGTTCGAAGAATTCTAAAAGAGCCCCTCTCAAAACTGTATATCGAAAAAAAAAGGACCGGCGAGCAAAAAAAAATACGGTTGATTATGACAAGGAGAGTAAGCAACGTAAGATAGATACTATCCTGGATAAGATCAGCAAGTCGGGCTATGAAAGCTTATCTAAAGAAGAAAAAGACTATCTCTTTAAGGCAGGTAAGGGAGATTGATCCCATACCTTTTTCAAATAAGTCGAAGTCTCTGGCCCCAGATTGAACAACACATCTAATACTGATAGATTTTTAATAAAGGGGTGCTTATCATGGAATACCTGGTGATAGGTTTCCACAGAGGCCTCAAAATCAGATTTGGCATTGACTAAAAACCGCCCATCTTGAAGTTTTGAAAGTTTGGGCTCATATGAAGTCGTTTTGTCAATTCCTGCCTTATGACCGATCAACTCACCAAGAACTTGTAGAATCTCAAAATTCAATTCTAATAAATGGCTGAACTTAGTTTCAAAGAGAGAAGCCAGATCGTCTTCGTAGTATTCAAAAAAAGGAGCGCTGCGGTAGGCTGTTTGTATACCACGCCAGTGCTGGCGTTGCCATGGCGTACTCTCGTCTAATCGGACATCACGGTAAAACTGCCTGCCTTCATTTCCGCCTACATGCTTGATAGGTACAGATAAAATATGTTTACCCTGATCCGTACAAATATGGCAGCGATTTCGATACGTTTGCTTTTGGTAATTATCACACACCTCCCATACGATCTCATTTGAAAGTACGACAGAAAAGGTGAGCACATTCGGGAAATAAACAGGATGTAGACAAACAGGCATTAGCCAGATCTTTGTTTGCGCTTGCGGATTTTGGCATAAACGATCCAGGCGCCGATAAATATTAGGAAGGGAATAAGATAAGAGCGAGGTTCACCTCCTCCGCCTACGGTGGTAAATATTCGATTCCATCGGGGACGCCATTTGGTAATACCGTCGTTGAAATTGTCAAAGCTCAGCCATATGAATACAGGTTTCCCAACAATGTGGTTGGCCGGCACATAGCCCCAGGTCCTGCTATCTTCTGAATGATGCCTGTTATCTCCCATCATCCAGTAATAATCCATTTTAAAAGTATAAGAATCAGCAGCCTGCCCATTGATCAAGACCTGGTTTCCGTTCACAGAAACCGTATTTTCTTCATAATCACGAATGATCTTTTTATACAAAGGTAGAACGTCGGGATTCATGGCTATCTTGTCGCCGGCCCGTGGAAGATAGATAGGACCAAAGTTGTCATTATTCCAGGGATAGCGTGGGTCTTGTGGAAAAATATTATGGCCAACTTCCCCGGGCACCTCCATGGTTTTTACCACAGAATCAATGCGGGTGTCGGCTTTAACTTTTGCCACCATCTCATCTGTCAAGGTAGCAACGCGTTCTCTTCCGGTCTCTTCCCGGAGGTTGAGCCCGGCTGCACGAATAGCTTCGATCGGAATCCCTGCTGCCTTGGAGTATAATTCTATCTCTCCGCGATCATTCTGGTTTGCACCAATTAAGTACTTACTGATCGTATTGAATTGCTCCTGATTGAGCGGTCCGGATAAATATTTCCGGGTAAATTCATCTACACCGGCAGCTCGCAATAAACGGGAGCTAACACCTTTTTGCGCGTAGAGGGTATAATCATACATAGGCTTAGCCCTGTCGTGTAAGACCAATTGCTTCCCATTGATATAGACAAAACTATTGCGAACTTCCAGGGAATCGCCGGGTGTACCCACGCAGCGTTTTACATAATTAGATTTTTTATCGATAGGCTTGCGTACGCCTTGTTCCTTCTTGAAAAAGATGCGCACAGTATCGGCCGGCCAGCTAAAAACTACAATATCGTTTTTTTCTACACTCTCAAAACCGGGTAACCGGAAATAGGGAAGTTGAGGTTTGTTCAAATAAGAACGAATGCCCAATCCCGGTAAAGTATCATGTACCATGGGTGCTGCCACAGTAGTCATAGGTGTCCGGGCCCCATAGTGAAATTTAGAAACAAAGAGGAGGTCGCCAATGCGCAGTGTACGCTCTAACGATCCCGTAGGGATGACATACGGTTGCATGAAATAGGTGTGCACCAGGGTTGCCGCCACAATGGCAAAGACAATAGAACTCACCCATTCTCCTAATCCTGTCCGGGGGTGCAGGGATCTGTCTGGCTCATGGCTTACATCCAGGCCATAGTTCACATAATATATATAGAAGCCCAGTGTGAGTACTACTGCCCAGCTTTCCCAGAGGCTATTACGGCCAAAGCTTCGGATCGTTTCTACCCAGACAACAGGGAACATCAACAAATTAATAATGGGGATAAAGAGTAAGATCACCCACCACCAAGGACGTTTGATAATCTTCATTAGGACAACGGCATTATATACAGGTACTGCGGCCTCCCAGGCCTTCCTTCCCGCTTTCACATACAATCTCCATGTTCCCAGGAAATGAACTACCTGAACCAGCAGGATAAAGAGCAACCATTGTGTACCGTTCATATTTCGAATTTGGATTTAAGACGCAAAATTACGGACTGTGTTACAAACTTTATGCATCCTCTAACACATCTTGCATATTAAACAGTCCGGTTTTTCCAACTATCCACTCAGCGGCCAATAATGCACCAGCAGCAAATCCCATCCTACTATGGGCTGTATGGGTGATTTGAAGTGTATCGTCAGCGCTTTCCCACAGGACTTCGTGTGTTCCGGGAACCTGTCCTTCACGCACTGAAGTTATTGGAACCATCTCCGGATCTTTAGAATCCATGGACCAGCTTGAATATCTGGAATTATCGGCGATGTCATGAGCCAGTCGGATAGCCGTTCCACTTGGCGCATCCAGTTTATTTTGGTGATGGGTCTCATGCATGCGCACTCTGTAATTTGTATACCTGTCCATCATTTTTGTGAGGTCCTTGTTCAGCTTAAAGAATAAGTTCACCCCTAAGCTAAAGTTGGAAGCATAGAGGAAGGCCCCTTTATTTTTTTGACAAATAGTCTCTATCTCCGATTTTTTGTCGAGCCAACCGGTAGTTCCGGAAATCACGGGCACGCCATTTTCAAGACAAGCTTTCAGGATATCAAAGGCAGCTTCGGGCGTACTAAAGTCGATGGCCACGTCCATAGCACTATAAGGCGCTAGCTCTGAAGCCGTATCAATACGGGCAACGATCTCATGCCCCTGTTCGGTAGCCAGCTTCCCGATCAATTGTCCCATTTTCCCGTAACCAAAGAGTCCGATCTTCATTTAAAACTTGATTTGTACTACCATCCCATAATGTGCCTGGCCGTATTGTTCTTCCCAATGTAAATAGGGTTTTATATCCAGGCTAAGATTTTCATCTACATTGAATTGTTTTAAGTGGGCATCTACATTGGCATCAATAATATTCAACACGTAGAGCCCTATAGTAATAAGGAGGGAAAGGTCCCTGTCCCGTTGGAATCGCTCCTGGGCATCCTGCAAGGCCTCATCTGAAAAGTCGGGTTCTCCGGCGACTATCCCGCTGCCGTTTAGATCGTAGAATTCATCGTCAATGAATCCGGCTTTCCGCCTCTTAAAGGCCGAGCGAAACCTGTTGTATTCTCCGTCATTATACGTTATGGCATAGATCCCTGCGCCTAATGCGCCCCATACGATCGGGATCTTCCAATAGCGTTTGTTGTAAGCCTGACCCAATCCGGGAAGGACAGCTGAATAAAAGGCTGCCTTACTGGGCTTGAGGGGATCAATAGAGCCTTTTAGCTCATTTTTTTTCTTCAGTTTGCGTTTCTGTTTTTTAGTCAAAACCGTATCTATACGCAAGGTATCTGAGGATGTCTCCTGGGCGTGCAGCGTGCATAGCACACAAGAAAATAAAAGAAGAATAATGTGTTTTTTAAACACCCGTGATCAGTTTTTTCAGTCGCCTGAAATCTTCTTCGGAGGTAAAGGGTATGTTGATCTTCCCCTTGGCCGAACCACCTGAACTAAAGGTGACATCGGCATCCAGGTAGCGTTTCAGGTCATCTAAATAGGCCTTGGCATAGCCCGGGATCTCCTTGGAAGCACTTCTGTGTGCCTTTTGAGCCGTGGCTTGCCCCCCTTGCTGGAAACGTTGAACGGCTTGCTCTACTTCGCGAACAGACCAATTATTGCTTACCAGTTGCTCATAGAGTTCAATCTGGTCTGAACGATCGTCAATATTCACCAAAGCCCGACCGTGTCCCATGCTAATAAAGCCGTCACGCATGCCAGTTTGAATAATGGGATCCAGTTTCAGGAGTCGCATATAATTGGCGATCGTTGAGCGTTTTTTACCAATGCGTCCGCTGAGTTGTTCCTGGGTAAGTCCGATCTCTTCAATGAGCCTTCTGTAGGATAAGGCGATCTCGATCGGATCCAGGTCTTGTCGTTGAATATTTTCAACCAGGGCCATTTCCAGGGCTTCCTGGTCATTCGCTATCCGGATATAGGCAGGAATTGTCCTGAGGCCGATAAGCTTAGAGGCTCGGTAACGCCTTTCTCCGGACACCAGTTGAAATTTGTTAAAATCTGTTTTTCGAACAGTGATCGGCTGGATCACGCCTAATTGCTTGATTGAAGCGCCTAACTGATGCAGGGATTCTTCATCAAAATGTGTTCTGGGCTGGAAAGGGTTGACTTCGATCGAATCCAATTCCAATTCCACGATACTGCCTACTACTTTATCGGCATTTTCATCCGCAACGGATTTAATGTCGTTATCCGGGTCTTTCAATAAGGCTGAAAGGCCACGTCCTAATGCTTGTTTTTTTATTGCTTTAGCCATTATACATGCTCCTTATTTTTCTTGAGGAGCTCACTTGCCATATTCAGGTAATTCGCTGCGCCCTTACTACTGGCGTCATATTTTATAATGGTTTCCCCATAACTGGGGGCTTCCCCAAGACGTACATTGCGTTGGATGATGGTATTAAAGACCATATCGCCAAAATGCTTGCGCACTTCTTCTACCACTTGGTTAGAAAGTCGGAGTCTGGAATCGTACATAGTTAATACCATCCCTTCGATGTCCAGATCCGGATTGTGAATGCGCTGTACGCTTTTTACAGTGTTCAATAATTTGCCCAGGCCTTCCAGGGCGAAATATTCGCATTGGATCGGAATTATTATGGAGTCAGCCGCGGTCAGGGCATTCAGAGTCAAAAGGCCCAAAGAAGGGGCACAGTCGATCAAAATATAATCATAGACCGTTTTCAGGTCATTGATAGCCTGCTTCAGCATATATTCTCTATTAGGTTTGTCTACGAGTTCGATCTCGATAGCTACCAGGTCTATATGCGAAGGAATAAGATCTACATTGGGGGAGGAGGTTTCTACTATGGTTTCGGCAGCAGTTAAGGTATGTTCCAATACCTGGTATGTACCCTCTGTGACAGTATCGCAATCGATCCCCAATCCCGAAGTGGTATTGGCTTGCGGATCTGCGTCTATCAGCAGTACTTTTTTCTCTAAAACACCTAGTGAGGCTGCCAGGTTTACGCTTGTTGTTGTCTTTCCTACACCGCCTTTCTGATTTGCAATAGCAATTATTTTACCCATGTAAACGTAAGTTAGGGTCTAAAAATACAATTAATTGCAATCGGTCAAAGAGGAATTTGTTAACACCAAGTGAATAACTTTTTGTTTCTGCGTTAAAGTCTGTTAAAGTCAGAGAGTTGTACATCAACATCCCCAGTCATGGGCAGGTTTACCCCTCATCCATCAGAATTCGCAGCAATTCCATAGCCGCCTCAGGGATCTTGGATCCGGGTCCGAAAACTGCTGCTGCACCGCCGTCTTTCAGGGCTTTGTAGTCCTTCTTCGGGATGACACCGCCTACGACGACTAGTATGTCTTCGCGACCGTAATTCTTTAGTTCTTCGATTACCTCGGGCACCAAGGTTTTATGTCCCCCTGCGAGCGAAGAAATCCCTAAAATATGCACATCATTTTCTACGGCCTGTTTGGCAGCTTCTGCAGGGGTTTGGAAAAGCGGACCTATATCCACATCAAAACCAAGATCCGCATAACCTGTGGCAACTACTTTGGCGCCACGGTCATGTCCATCCTGGCCCATTTTGGCGACCATGATGCGGGGCCTTCTCCCTTCCGATTTCGCAAAGGTATCGGCCATTTGACGTGCTTGTATAAATGTCTTGTCTTCTTTCACTTCTTTAGCATAAACACCGGTAAAAGACTGGATCTGGGCGCTGTATCTGCCGTATATTTCTTCCAGGGCACTGCTGATCTCACCCAGACTTGCTTTAGCTCTTGCGGCTTCTACGGCCAAAGCTAACAAATTCTGTGCACCCCTTGTATTCCCCTCTTGCTTCGCCCTTGCAGCATTAGTCAGGTTTTGAAGGGCTTCTTTGACCTGGGATTCATCCCGATCTTCCCTTAATTTTTTCAAGCGATCAAGTTGTAGTCGGCGTACTTCAGCATTATCTACTTCTAAAGTCTGGATCTGCTCACCTTCCTCAAGTGTAAACTTATTGACCCCTACGATGATCTCCTGACCGCTATCAATGCGTGCTTGCTTTCGCGCTGCAGCTTCTTCAATACGGCGTTTAGGGATACCGGCTTCGATAGCTTTAGTCATACCGCCCAATTCCTCCACTTCCTGAATCCGCTCCCAGGCTTTTTTAGCTATGGCGTCCGTCAGGTACTCCACATAATAACTTCCGGCCCAGGGATCAACGGTTTTGGTGATCTTTGTCTCTTCCTGCAAGAAGATCTGCGTATTTCGCGCAATCCGTGCAGAGAAATCCGTAGGTAGTGCTATGGCTTCATCAAGAGCGTTGGTGTGCAAGCTCTGCGTGCCTCCAAAAGCAGCAGCTGCAGCTTCAATGGCCGTGCGGGTCACATTGTTAAAAGGATCTTGTTCTGTTAAACTCCAGCCACTGGTCTGGCAATGGGTTCTTAGTGCAAGCGATTTCGGGTTTTGCGGATCAAACTGCTTAACCAGTTTGGCCCAAAGCATCCTACCCGCCCGCATCTTGGCGATCTCCATAAAATGGTTCATGCCAATAGCCCAGAAAAAGGAGAGTCGGGGTGCAAAATCATCGATCTTTAAACCGGTTTTTAATCCTGTTCTGATATATTCCAGGCCGTCTGCCAGCGTATAGGCCAGTTCAATATCGGCAGTAGCCCCGGCCTCCTGCATATGGTAGCCGGAAATACTGATGCTGTTAAATCGCGGCATATTCTTGCTCGTATATTCAAAAATATCGGCTATGATCTGCATGGATGGTGTTGGCGGATAAATGTAGGTATTGCGCA
>JAOTYW010000226.1 GCA_029861705.1 Flavobacteriaceae bacterium | reverse complement strand
GGACAACTGGTACTATCTCACAGAAAGGCCCGAACTATTAAGGCTTGGGAACGCGTCAATGACGCGCATGATAAAGAAGAAGTGATCACCGGTTTTGTAAAATGCAGAACTAAAGGAGGTATGATCGTCGATGTTTTTGGCATTGAAGCTTTCCTTCCCGGTTCTCAAATAGATGTAAAACCTATTCGCGACTACGATCAGTATGTTGGTAAGACGATGGAATTCAAAGTGGTTAAGATCAACCAGGAATTCAAGAATGTAGTCGTTTCACACAAAGCACTGATCGAAGCCGATATTGAAGAACAGAAGAAAGAGATCATCGCTCAGCTTGAAAAAGGTCAGGTTCTGGAAGGTATTGTGAAGAACATTACTTCCTATGGCGTCTTTATTGACCTGGGAGGAGTAGACGGACTGGTTCATATTACAGATCTTTCCTGGAGTAGAATCAATCACCCGAATGAGATTGTAGAGTTGGATCAAAAACTGAATGTAGTGATCCTTGACTTTGATGATAATAAATCCAGGATCCAATTAGGTCTTAAGCAATTAGAGAAGCACCCATGGGATGCCCTTGGCGAAGAGATCAAAATTGGAGATAAGGTAAAAGGTAGAGTTGTTGTAATCGCAGATTACGGCGCCTTCCTTGAAGTGGCCGAAGGTGTAGAAGGATTGATCCACGTTTCTGAGATGTCCTGGTCTACGCACCTGCGCTCTGCACAGGATTTTGTTAATGTAGGTGATACACTGGAAGCTGTAGTCTTAACGCTCGATAGAGAAGATCGAAAAATGTCTTTAGGGATCAAGCAACTGACGCCAGACCCATGGACAGATATCACGACAAAATATCCTGTAGGATCCAAACACAAAGGAATCGTTCGGAACTTCACCAATTTTGGAGTCTTTGTAGAGTTGGAAGAAGGAATTGATGGGTTGATCTACATTTCTGACCTTAGCTGGACACGAAAGATCAAGCATCCTTCTGAATTTGTTACTGTAGGCGATGAGCTGGAGGTAGAAGTACTGGAATTAGATGTTGATGGGCGAAAGTTAAGCCTGGGGCACAAGCAAACCACTGAGAACCCCTGGAATAAGTATGAAAAGGAATATGGTTTGGGAAGTGTGCACAAAGCGTCTATTACTGAAGTCGTAGATAAGGGTGCTATTATCACCTTTAATGAAGACATCACTGCGTTTGTACCACAACGTCACATGGAGAAGGAAGACGGCAAGAAACTCACTAAAGGAGAAGAAGCCGAATTCAAGATCATTGAATTCAACAAAGATTTCAAGCGTGTGGTAGCAAGCCATACTGCCTTGTTCAGAGAAGAAGAAGAACGCAATGTTCGCTCGGCTCGTAAAAAAGCAGCTGCAGCAGCAGAGGAAGCTAAACCTACCTTAGGGGATGCCAACGAGCAGCTACAGGCTTTGAAGGACAAGATGGAAGCAGATAAGAAGAAATAAAAAATGAAAGCAATTTAAAAAAAGCCCTGTTCTGTAGATCAGGGCTTTTTTTTACCCTAGCTTGTAAAAGAAGAAAAAGAAGATTAACCAGAAATATCTATTTTTGCCTAAACGACACGACGGCCAATTCACTATGAGCCAAAAAGTACTTCTTACCGCCAAAGAGATCGATATCCTTTTACATAGATTGGCGTGTCAATTGCTTGAAAATCATCTCGATTTTTCTAACACCGTCCTTATCGGCATTCAGCCACGTGGTATTTTCCTTGCAGAGCGACTAACAAAGATCCTGTCTGAAGAATACCAAGTAAAAGATATTGCCCTGGGATCCCTGGATATTACATTTTTCCGGGACGATTTCAGACGAGGTGAAAAGACATTAGAGGCGAGCACAACCGAGATAAACTTCATTATAGAGGGAAAACGCGTTGTCCTGATAGATGATGTCTTATATACCGGCCGGAGTATACGTGCCGCCTTAACGGCTATACAATCTTTCGGCAGACCAAAAGAAATAGAACTGCTAACACTTATTGACAGACGGTTTAGCAGGCATTTACCCATTCAACCTAATTATCGGGGAAGGCAGGTAGATGCGATCAATGAGGAGAAAGTCAAAGTACTGTGGAAAGAGAATGATGGGAAGGATGTTATTTATTTAATAAATACCTGATCAATGAGCGAATTGAGTGTGAACCACTTATTGGGTATAAAATATCTTACCGAGCAAGATATTGAACTCATATTTGAAACGGCTGATCATTTCAAGGAAGTAATAAACCGGGCGATAAAGAAAGTGCCTACACTACGGGATATTACTATTGCTAATATTTTCTTTGAGAATAGTACACGAACCAAACTGTCTTTTGAATTGGCAGAGAAACGATTATCGGCAGATGTCATAAACTTTTCAGCCGGGCAATCTTCTGTCAAGAAAGGGGAAACCCTTATTGATACAGTTAATAATATCCTATCCATGAAAGTAGATATGGTGGTGATGCGGCATCCCAATCCGGGAGCAGGTATTTTCTTATCCCGGCATGTTAAGGCGTCGATCATCAACGCAGGTGATGGGGCACACGAACATCCTACTCAGGCTCTTTTAGACTCGTTTTCCATTCGGGAACGATTAGGTGAAGTAGCGGGGAAGAAAGTAGTCATCGTTGGCGATATCTTGCATTCCAGAGTGGCGCTATCCAATATATTTGCGCTGAAATTGCAAGGCGCTGAGGTGAAAGTCTGCGGGCCTCGCACTTTGTTGCCTAAACATATTGAATCTTTGGGTGTAGGTGTTGAAACCGATCTGAGAAAAGCGCTGAATTGGTGCGATGTAGCTAATATGCTACGCATACAAAATGAACGTATGGAATTCAGCTATTTCCCGACTACTAGAGAATATAGCCAGCAATATGGCATAAATAAAACCTTGTTAGAGAGTCTGGATAAAGAAATTGTGATCATGCATCCGGGCCCGATCAACCGTGGCGTTGAAATTACCAGTGATGTAGCAGATTCTGAGCAATCCATCATCCTGGATCAAGTTGAAAATGGCGTTGCCATACGTATGGCTGTCATTTATTTGCTGGCATCAAAGATTAAATAAAAACCATGATTCTTGATAAATACGGAAATACGACTATCGTATTCCAGGAAACCACATCTATAACTGAGTTCATTCAGAATCTTACAAAGGCCTATTCTCGTATAGAAAAGGATCATATTATTTTGAACCTCTTTTCCTTTGAGAAATTGGACACAAATGATATTCTTGAATTTCTCGAAATCTCCAATAACCATCGGGCAAAGAGAAAATCTTTTGTACTGGTCTCTAAAAAGATCAGCTATGAGGATGTTCCGGAAGAAATGTGCCTAGTGCCTTCTATTCAGGAGGCTAAAGACTTGATAGAAATGGAGGAAATAGAACGCGATCTCGACTTATCATGAGCTTAAAACTGGCACAGCTAAATCTCGCAAAAATGACTTTGCCTGTTGATCATCCGGATATGTCAGATTTTGTCAATAATTTGGATCGGATCAATGCCTTAGCCGATCAAAGTGCAGGTTTCGTTTGGCGCTATACAGAAGAGGATAACACAGCTTCCAAAGCTGTATTTGGGCCTGACATGCTTGTAAATATGTCTGTCTGGGAAAGAATTGAAGACCTGACAAACTTCACTTATAAAAGTCCGCATCTGGCCATTTATAAAAGACGTAAAGAATGGTTTGCTAAGATGGATGGCCCGCATATGGTTTGCTGGTATGTTGAAGAAGGACATATTCCAAGCCTGGAAGAAGCAAAAGAACGGATTGCGTATCTTGAGGTCCACGGCGAAACGCCATATGCCTTTAGCTTCAGAAAACCATTTAGCAGGCAAGAGGCCCGGTCATATCATTCCTAGTATGGCCAATTCCATGAAATTATATATCCTTGGATGCTATGCGGCGACACCGCGTACTGATACCCAGCCCACGGCCCAGGTACTGGATTGCAGAAATCAACTATTTCTTATTGATTGTGCCGAAGGAACGCAAGTGCACCTCCGCCGGAACAAGATCAAATTTTCACGTATCGACCATATATTCATTTCCCATTTACACGGCGATCACTTTTTTGGTCTCCCTGGATTGCTGGCTACATTCCGGTTACTTGGTCGGGAGAAAGAGATTCATATCTATGGCCCTAAAGGAATTAAGGACGCAATTACCATTATGTTACGCCTGGGGGATTCCACTGTTGGATATCCTATCCGTTTCCATGAATTGATTAAAGGAGATTCGGAACG
>JAOTYW010000225.1 GCA_029861705.1 Flavobacteriaceae bacterium | reverse complement strand
AGCTGTCCAGGCTATATTATTAGGCGTGTTAATTGCCGTTATTGTAGGCATAATTGGAATTTTTTACGCTAAGGAAATTCTGGGACTGATGGGCGGCGCACCCGATTTGATAGCCGAAGGATATGGTTATACACAATGGTTGATCGGCGGCAATATTACCATTTTACTCCTGTTCCTGATAAATGCAATATTCAGAGGTGCAGGGGATGCCTCTATTGCGATGTGGACGTTAGTTTTATCAAACGGGCTCAATATAATTCTCGATCCTATTTTCATATTTGGGCTGGGCCCGATCCCTGAATACGGTGTAATGGGGGCGGGGATCGCAACCAATATTGGACGTGGTTCTGCTGTGCTCTTTCAATTGGGCATCCTGTTTTTTGGCTGGAGTCGGATTAAATTAGGCTTACAGGATATAGTCCTGCGAGTAAAGACTATGCTCAACTTGATCGAAGTTTCCCTGGGTGGGATCGCCCAGTTTTTTATAGGGACTTCCAGCTGGGTATTTTTAATGCGGATCATGTCAGAATTCGGCAGTGATGTTTTGGCTGGCTATACCATTGCCATACGGGTAATGATGTTCACCTTTATGCCTGCATGGGGAATGAGCAATGCTGCGGCCACTTTGGTAGGCCAGAATCTGGGCGCAAAAAAGCCCGATCGCGCAGAACGTTCTGCCTGGATAACGGGTAAATACAATGCCTGGTTTATGGCTATCCTTTCGTTGCTCTATCTCTTTTTTGCCGAGAACATTATTCGCTTGTTTAATGAAGAACCAACAGTGGTTGAAAATGGCGCCTTGTGCCTGAAGATTGTCGCTGCTGGCTATATATTTTATGCCTATGGCATGGTAATATCCCAGGCATTCAATGGGGCAGGTGATACCCGGACCCCGACCAAGATCAATTTTATCGCTTTCTGGATCTTTCAGCTTCCCTTCGCCTACCTTTCCGCCATCACTTTTGAATTAGGTCCGCTCGGTGTCTTCCTGGCTATATTGTTCGCAGAGGTTTTACTATCGGTGATCGCCATGGTCTGGTTTAAGAAGGGCCGATGGAAAAAGGTTCAGGTCTAAGCTGATTTTTGTACTTTTAATTTTCAAATTTCATACCATATGAAGCCAAAAAAACCCGGTATCAATACCCTTTGTACGCATGAGGGGGAATTAGAAGACCAACAGTTTCAAGGTGCTATCTCACCGCTCTATATGAGTACTTCTTATGCTTTTGAAGATGTAGATCAAAAAAGGTACCCGCGCTATTTCAATACACCAAATCAGGAAGCCCTGTGCAAAAAGATAGCCGCATTGGAGCATGCAGAAGATGCCTTGATCTTTGGTAGTGGGATGGCTGCCATTAGTACGTCTATTATGGCTTTCCTTGAAGCAGGTGATCATATCGTGCTGCAAAACCTGATCTATGGGGGAACGTATAACCTGATCGTCAGGCAATTTGATAAGTTCGGCATATCCTATTCGTTTACAGATACCTTGTCTCCGGATGATTTTGAACGTTTGATACAGCCCAATACCAAGGTGATCTATATCGAGACACCTTCCAATCCAATGTTGACTATCACAGATATAAAAGCGATCGCTGATATTGGGAAGCGACACGGTTTGATATCCATGATCGATAATACGTTTGCAAGTCCGGTCAATCAGAACCCGATAGATTTTGGTATCGATGTGGTGATCCACAGTGCGACCAAGTATATGGGAGGGCATTCAGATATATGTGCCGGGGCGGTTGCGACGACAAAAGAATACCGGGACCAAATCCATTCCATGGGAATCCGACTAGGGGGTAGTTTGAGTGATTACACGGTTTGGTTGTTGGAGCGAAGCCTAAAAACAATGGGGCTGCGTGTCCAAAGGCAAAATGAGAATGCCATGATACTGGCCCAATATCTCGATGCAAATACGTATGTAACCAACGTGTATTATCCCGGACTTCCGGACCACCCGGATCATGATCTGGCCAGGTCTCAAATGCATGGCTTTGGCGGAATGATGGCTTTTGAACTGGATCCATCGATAGATCCGGTGGCTTTTCGAAAAGCATTAAAACTCGTTAAATCTTCTATGAGCTTGGCCGGGGTAGAAAGCACCGTACTTTCACCGGCAGAAACCTCACATGCCCTAATTCCAAATGAGGAACGGGAGAAACTGGGGATTACGGATGGACTGATCAGATTCTCTGTTGGGATTGAAGAAGTAGAAGACCTGATTTCCGACATAGAACAGGCCCTGATGCAGCTGCAACCCGAAACGGCGGAAATGGTCAATAAATCTTAAAGATAAGCATTGATGAAATTAGATATACTTGTATTTGCCTCTCATCCGGATGATGCCGAGTTGGGGGCTGGCGCTACCATTGCAAAATGTGTCGCCCAAGGAAAAAGAGTTGGGATCGTTGATCTTACCCGGGGCGAATTAGGTACGCGTGGCACAGCGGACATCCGCGAGAAGGAGTCTCTGGACGCTTCCAGGATTTTGGGGATCCATGCGCGCGAGAATATGGAGTTTCGAGATGGGTTTTTTACCAATGATGAGGAGCATCAGAGAGCTGTTATTCGGATGATCCGTAAATATCGTCCAGAGGTTGTACTCTGTAATGCCATAGAAGATCGGCATATTGATCATGCCCGTGGGAGCAAGCTGGTCAGTGATGCATGTTTCTTGAGTGGCTTAGCTAAAATCGACACAAAAATGGAAGGTGACGATCAATGGCAAGATCCCTGGCGCCCTTCAAGAGTGTATCACTACATTCAATGGAAGAACCTCGAACCGGACTTTGTTGTTGACGTATCGGAATTTATAGGGAAGAAGGTAGAAGCTATTCAAGCCTATTCTTCCCAGTTCTATGATCCAAAAAGTGATGAACCTGAGACGCCTATCAGCAGCAAAAATTTTATTGACAGTATAATTTATCGCAGTCGCGATCTTGGGAGGCTAACGGGGGTTCAGCATGCTGAAGGATTCACAGTAGAACGCTATCCGGTTGTGAATGATCTGGACGACCTGTATTAACTTGCCCTTCTATACTTGCCTTTGGCTTTAGGAAGCGTAAAAAAGAAACAACTCCCTTTTCTTGGGGTACTTTCTACCCAAATGTGTCCTTGATTTTTCTCGACCATTTCTTTGCAAAGCGAAAGTCCTAGTCCGGTTCCTTTTTCATTATGGGTTCCGCTGGTACTGGCATGGGTATTTTCAGAAAAGAGTTGCTGTCGCACTTCTTCTGTCATTCCCACTCCGGTATCCCTAACGGAGATTTCCCAATGCGAATTGGCTTCACGAGCATTGATGGTGATCATACCATCCTCTGGCGTGAACTTGATCGCATTACTTATTAAATTTCGCACGACAATGTCTATCTGATTTGCATCAGCCCAGGATTGAGTATTTCCGGGTAGAAGACTTGACATACGGATTGACTTGCCAGCAGCTTGTTCAGACAACAAATTGATATTATCATCAATGATTGTCTCAAGTGTGACTAAACCAGGTTTGGTTATAGCCCCGTTCATTTGGGTGTGACCCCATGAAAGGAGGTTATTTAAGGTAAAGGAAATATGTTCAATATCGTTTCGCAGTTTTGGGACAAAGCCAAGGAATTCATCCTTTGTTACATCCCCCTGTGTATATAGATTCAAGAGGCCCTCTAAGGCGCCAATTGGACCGCGGAGGTCATGCCCGATGATCGAGAAGAGTTTGGTCTTAGTTTCATTGCTTTCATGGAGTTGAGCCTCACGTTCCTCAAGAATTTCTTTTTTCGCTTTTAGTTCTACGTTTAAACTCTGGTGTATTTTTCTACTCCTGAACATCAGATAGGCAATGAGTCCGATCACCAGAATTATAAAAAGAGTGAGGTTTATATAGCGGCTTTGCTTGGCCAATGCCTTATCATTCTCATTGATCAACAACTCTTTCTGACGCTCATAAGCCGTTTTGGTTTTTAGCAATTCCAGACTCATCTTGGTTTTGTTCTTGCTTAAGGTCTCTGACAGCTCCTGGAACAATTCATGATACTCCAGGGCACATAGCAAGTTGTCATTTTTCTTGCTGAGTTCATACAGCAGCTTTGCGCATTCCTGCTTGCCTTCCAAATAGTTGATGCGATCAGACAAGGCCATAGACCTATAGGCATAATCGGCAGAAATACTGTCCTCTTTTTGTCCTAGATAAGCCGCGGCAATACCGTTGTAAAGATCAATTTTACCCCGATCATCGTGCAGTTTTTTTTGCAGTAA
>JAOTYW010000041.1 GCA_029861705.1 Flavobacteriaceae bacterium | reverse complement strand
AGAAAAACGAAAAGAACAATGGACTGAACCTCCTTTAAAAGTTAAGCAGGGGAGTTTATATAAGTATGCCAAAATGGTCTCATCTGCCTCCGAAGGTTGTGTGACAGATGCTATTTAGCGCTAATGAATAATAATCGTATGGAATCAGTAAAGTCAGAGAAACAATCCAAAACCAAAACTACCTTGCATATTTCAGGAGCAGAAGCCATAGTGCGCTGTCTGCTTGAAGAAGGGGTAGACCTCATATTTGGATATCCGGGAGGGGCCATTATGCCTGTCTATGATGAACTCTATAAATTTCAGGATTCCCTCAATCATGTACTTACGAGGCATGAACAGGGAGCTACACATGCTGCCCAGGGATATGCCAGGGTAAGCGGGAAAGTTGGGGTGGCTATTGCTACCTCGGGACCCGGTGCTACAAACCTGGTAACCGGTCTTGCCGATGCGCAAATAGACTCTACGCCCATGGTATGTATTACGGGCCAGGTACCAAGGCATTTATTAGGGTCAGATGCCTTTCAGGAGACTGATATAATTGGGATTTCTACTCCGGTAACCAAATGGAATTACCAGATCACTGAGGCTTCAGAGATCCCTGAAATAATGGCTAAGGCATTTTATATTGCCAAATCTGGCAGGCCCGGACCTGTACTTATCGATATTACCAAGAACGCACAATTTGATTCCTTTGATTTCAGCTATGAGAAATGCGAAAGGATACGAAGTTATAAAGCTGTTCCTAAACCGGATGAAAAGGCCATAGAAACTGCTGCGTCCTTAATTAATTCGGCAAAAAAGCCCTTCATAGTATTCGGACAAGGAGTGATCCTGGGGAATGCAGAAGAGGAATTCAAGGCATTTATAGAAAAGACCGGGATCCCGTCTGCGTGGACTATCCTGGGGCTTTCCGCCTTGCCCTCAGACCATCCCCAGAATGTCGGTATGGTGGGTATGCACGGAAATTATGGGCCCAATGTTCTTACGAATGAATGTGATGTATTGATTGCGATTGGCATGCGTTTCGACGACCGTGTTACCGGCAACCTGGATACCTATGCCAAGCAAGCGCGTATTATCCATTTTGATATAGATCCTGCAGAGATCAATAAAAATGTAAAAGCAGATGTAGCCGTACTAGGTGATGCAAAAGAAACGCTTAGTCTGATCCTGGATAAGGTTGAAGCTAATACGCACGAAACCTGGCATCAGGAATTTGCGAAAAAGGATAAAGATGAATATGAAGCAGTTATAAGACATGATATCCTACCTACTAAACCCGGGTTGACCATGGGTGAGGTCGTCATGGCCATAAATGAGGCTTCTAACAAAGATGCTGTCATAGTCACGGATGTCGGGCAACATCAAATGGTGGCTTGCAGGTATGCTCAATTTAAGAAGAGCAAAAGCAGCATTACTTCCGGAGGCCTTGGCACCATGGGTTTTGCCTTACCCGCGGCAATAGGGGCAAAGATGGGGGCTATGCACAGAGAGGTGGTTGCCATTATTGGCGATGGGGGCTATCAAATGACGATACAGGAACTAGCTACCATCTTTCAGAATAAAACCCCTGTAAAAATTGTTGTGCTAAACAATAATTTCCTGGGCATGGTCCGTCAGTGGCAGGAATTGTTTTTTGAGAAGCGATATGCCTCTACTGAAATGGTCAATCCGGATTTTGTCAAGATCGCAGAAGGTTATTTTATTAAAGCCCGACGCGTAACGGAACGACACGATCTAAATGATGCTGTTCGTGAAATGATCAAGAGTAAAGAACCCTACTTCTTAGAAGTAGAAGTTGAAAAAGAAAATAACGTCTTTCCGATGATCCCATCCGGGGCTTCGGTATCTGATGTACGCTTAAAATAAATACAATGGAAGAAAAGCGATATACGATCTCGATCTATTCGGAAAATAATATTGGACTGCTGAATAGGATCTCAGGTATTTTCTTAAAGAGACACATTAATATAGAAAGTCTAAATGTCTCTAAATCAGAAATCGAGAATATTTCAAAATTCACTATAGTAATTAATACAACCGAAGATTGGGCGCACAAGATCGTAAGGCAGATTGAGAAGCAGATCGAGGTGATAAAAGCCTATTATCACACAGATGAAGAGACGATTTTTCTGCAAACAGCATTATTCAAGATCGCCTCTAATTTATTATTTGATGAACGGCAAATACAGAATATTATCAAGGAAAGTAATGCGGAGATCGTAACTGTTTCGCGCGACTTTTTTGTCCTTTCCAAATCCGGGAGACGCCATGAGATAGATGAGATGCATGAAAAATTAGAGCCCTATGGCATCATGCAATTTGTAAGGTCAGCTCGTCTCGCGGTGACCAAGGCTGAAATGCCCATTAGCCGGCTATTACACGATTTTTACCAGGATAAATAAGACCAACTATTAAGAATACATATGTCTAACTACTTTAACACACTATCACTAAGAGATCAACTAAAACAATTAGGACAATGCCGATTTATGGCGTCTTATGAATTCGCGGATGGCGTAGCAGCACTCAAAGGGAAAAAGATCGTTATTATCGGATGTGGCGCCCAAGGTTTGAACCAGGGCCTGAATATGCGTGATTCCGGACTTGATATCGCCTATACACTGCGGCCTGAAGCAATTTCAGAGAAGCGGGCTTCCTTTGTTAATGCGACAGAGAACGGCTTTTCTGTTGGAACCTATGGAGAAATGATCCCTACTGCCGATCTTTTGATAAACCTTACCCCTGATAAACAACATACTAAGGTGATAAATGCCGTGATGCCTTTGATGAAACAAGGATCGACCTTATCCTATTCTCACGGATTCAACATTGTGGAAGAAGGCATGCAGATACGGGACGATATCACTGTTATCATGGTGGCACCTAAAAGTCCCGGTTCAGAAGTGCGAGAGGAATATAAACGCGGATTCGGCGTACCCACGCTAATCGCCGTGCATCCCGAGAATGATCCGGAAGGCAAAGGGCTCAGTCAAGCTAAAGCCTATGCAGCCGCTACCGGAGGTCATAAAGCGGGTGTACTTGAATCTTCATTTGTTGCCGAGGTTAAGTCAGACCTAATGGGCGAGCAGACCATTCTTTGCGGTCTGTTGCAAACAGGATCTATTTTGTGTTTTGACAAAATGCTGGAGAAAGGCATTGATCCCGGCTATGCATCCAAATTAATTCAATACGGTTGGGAGACCGTTACAGAAGGCCTTAAATATGGTGGTATCACCAATATGATGGACAGACTCTCTAATCCTGCCAAGATCAAAGCTTTTGATATGGCAGAGGAATTAAAAGATATAATGCGGCCGCTCTTCAACACCCATATGGATAACATAATGAGTGGCACATTTTCCAAGACTATGATGGCCGATTGGGCAGAGGACGACAAAGATCTTCTGAATTGGCGGGCTGCTACGGCCGAAACTGCATTTGAAAAAACCCCTGCAGGGGCAATAGATATATCTGAACAGGAATATTACGACCATGGCGTGTTAATGGTTGCCCTAATTAGGGCAGGAGTGGAGTTAGCTTATGAGTCCATGGTAGCATCCGGGATCATAGGGGAATCGGCTTATTATGAATCTTTACATGAAACGCCGCTGATCGCCAATACTATCGCCAGGAAAAAACTCTTTGAAATGAATCGTGTCATCTCGGATACGGCCGAATACGGTTGTTATCTCTTTGATCATGCTTGTAAGCCTTTATTGGCAGATTTTATGAAAGATATTGACACGGATGTCATCGGTAAAAAGTTTGGAGAAGACCGAGATAATGGCGTAGACAATGCCAAACTGATCGCCGTAAACAAAGCTTTGCGCGAACATCCTGTTGAAGTGGTGGGGGCAAGATTGAGGGAATCTATGACAGCGATGAAACCTATAGTATAAAATATGGAGGCAATGCATACACTATTGGAGCAAATACCTGAAAAATACCAGATCAAAGAGGTTATCAACCATACTACATACCTGGTAGGTGGAGAATTAAAGACCTGGACCGGAAATATGGCCGATGTGTATTCTACGATCTCATCAACACCGGAATATGCGCCTACGCTATTGGGAAGTGTACCGGATATGGACGAGGCAGCTGGAATAGAGGCGCTGAGGGCTGCTTGTAAAGCCTACGACCGGGGTCAGGGTACCTGGCCAACTATGAAAGTAGGAGACCGGATAGATTGCATGGAGAAGTTTGTAAGGCTGATGGTTGAGAAGCGCGAGGAAGTAGTTAAGCTACTTATGTGGGAGATCGGCAAAAATTTAGCTGATTCGGAAAAGGAATTTGATCGGACAGTTGAATACATTTATGATACCATCGAGGAATACAAACAACTCGACAGAAATTCTGCTAAGTTTCAAAAACATCAGGGAGTTTACGCCCATGTTCGAAGAGGGCCACTAGGTGTAGTTTTATGTCTTGGACCTTATAATTATCCCCTTAATGAAACATTTGCGCTGCTTATCCCTGCGATCATCATGGGGAATACAACGATTTTTAAACCGGCTAAACACGGGGTATTGCTCATTGCACCTTTGCTTGATGCATTTGCCAAAAGCTTTCCAAAAGGGGTAGTGAATATCGTTTTTGGAAGAGGACGCACTCTTGCCACTCCGATCATGAAGGCGGGGAATGTTGACGTTCTGGCCTTGATTGGAAATAGTAAATCAGCTAATGCATTACAGCAACAACATCCAAAAAGTAACCGATTACGATTGGTATTAGGACTGGAAGCTAAGAACCCGGCAATCATTTTGCCTGACGCTGACCTTGATTTAAGTGTCAATGAATGTATTGCCGGGACGCTTTCATTTAATGGACAACGATGTACAGCCCTTAAAGTACTCTATGTACATGAAGAAATAAAAGAAGTCTTTCTTCCGGCTTTTTGTAAGGCGGTTGATGAGTTACCATTTGGCAATCCCTGGGATGATGGGGCCAAACTTACGCCCTTACCTGAACCCGGCAAGCCGGACTATATCCAGGAATTGATCGATGATGCCCTGGCTAAAGGGGCTAAGATCATCAATGAAAAAGGGGGAGAAAGAAACGAAAATTATATCTGGCCGGCTGTACTGTACCCGGTTACCAAGGATATGAGAGTCTATCAGGAGGAACAATTTGGGCCTGTGATCCCGATTCTTCCTTTTGCCAAAATCGAAGAACCACTGGATGATATGGCCGAAAGTAATTACGGTCAGCAAGTGAGTCTCTTTGGCAAAGACGTATATGCCTTAGCACCTCTTATAGATACGCTTGCAAATTTGGTATGCCGTGTGAATTTAAATAGTTATTGTCAGCGCGGCCCGGATGTTTATCCGTTTACAGGACGAAAAGACTCAGCGCAATCAACTCTTAGCGTCCATGACGCTTTGCGCTCTTTTTCTATTAGGACGTTTGTTGCTTTTAAAGACAATGAGCTGAATAATGAAACCGTAAACCAACTCCTGGAAACGAAGTTGTCCAATTTTATAAGTACAGATTATATCCTCTGAATCAGATCAGATTCAGCATCTTTTCTGTGGCTTTGATCGCACTAACGGTTTGATCTGAATCCAACCCCCGGGTAACAAAGTCTCCTTTCCCATTTTGCCAGGTGATAATTGTTTCACAAAGCGCATCTGAATTACTTCCCGGCGGGATCCGTACCGCATAGTCGATCAATAGAGGTAGTTTTTTATTCTTCCGGGTATAGACTTTTTGCAAGGCGTTCATAAAGGCATCAAATTGGCCGTCGCCCTGTGCATTCTCTTCGATCTCTTCGCCATCTATAACTACCGATATTGTCGTTGACGGTTTTAATCCTTTGGAGTGAGTAAGGACATAAGAACACACCTTTACTTTCTCCTGAAGTCCCTCGCTGTCTAAAACGTCAGAAATGATATAAGGCAGGTCGTCCTTTGTCACGTGCTCTTTTTTGTCGCCTAATTCGATTATTCGCTCGGTGACCTTTTTGAGCTCTTCATCATTCAAGGTTAGTCCAAGTTCTTCAACGTTCTTTTGAATATTGGCTTTTCCTGATGTTTTACCCAGGGCGTATTTTCGCTTCCTGCCAAATCGCTCGGGAAGGAGATCATTAAAATATAAGTTCTTTTTATTATCACCATCAGCATGTATGCCGGCTGTTTGTGTAAAGACATTGTCGCCAACAATTGGGGTGTTTGCAGGGATCCGGAATCCGGTAAAGGCAGATACCAGTTTACTCACCTTAAATAAGGACGTCTCGTCAATGGCGATCTCGATATCCGGCAAGAAATCATAAATAACTGCTACTGTACTGGCCAGGGGTGCATTTCCTGCACGTTCCCCCATACCATTCACTGTAAGATGAAGCCCATGACATCCAGCTTTTAAAGCCTCCATTACATTGGCTACACTAAGGTCGTAATCATTATGTCCATGAAAATCAAAATGGACACCTGGATAGCGATCTACTATTTTTTTGATATACATTCCTGCTTCTGAAGGTGTCAGTACACCCAGCGTATCGGGTAACATAATCCGTTTGACAGGAAGTTGTGTGAGCATGTCCAGGTATTCCAGGACATATTCGGGGGAGTTTCGCATCCCATTACTCCAATCCTCCAGGTAAACATTAGTGGTTATACCCATTACTGAGGCTTCGTTAACATTTTTTGCAATGTCTTTGAAATGCTCTTTTGGCGTCTTGCGAAGTTGATGGGTCAGATGATTCAATGATCCTTTAGTCAGTAGATTCTGCACTTTAGCACCCGTTTCCTCCATCCATTTAAGTGAGAGACCCCCGTCGACAAATGTGAGTACTTCTACAGCTTCCGTTTTCCCGTGTTCTTCTGCCCAGGATACGATCTGCTTCACTGAATCCAATTCTCCGGCTGAAACCCGGGCGGAGGCAACCTCGATCCGGTCAACCTTTAATTCTTCCAAGAGAAGTGTAGCCAGGGCGAGCTTTTCGGATGCAGTAAATGAAACGCCTGAGGTTTGTTCTCCATCCCTCAGGGTGGTATCCATGATCTCTATAAAACGTTTCTTCATGACTAGTAAAGATTACAAAGGCGTTTTAGCTGCAAAAGCATCGATCTCCTCACTCATATTCAGTAAGTAATCAATGTCATCAAATCCATTAATCAAATTCTCCTTCTTATAGGCAGAGATATCAAATGACGCTGCATGATCCGAATGTACAAGCGATATTTTTTGCTGGGGCAGGTCGACCTTAATGTCCGCCTTCGGATCAGATTCAATCGCTTTTAGTAAAATATCAAGGAACGCTGGGCTTACCTGTACGGGTAAGACCCCTATGTTCAGGCAGTTATTTCTAAAAATATCGGCAAAGAAGCTGGATACGACACATCGAAACCCATAATCATAAATTGCCCAGGCCGCATGTTCCCGTGAAGAACCGGAACCAAAATTTTTACCTGCTACCAGGATCTTACCTGAGTATGTCGGGTTATTTAGCACAAAATTTTCTTTAGGACTATTATCCTGATGATATCTCCAGTCTCTAAATAGATTATCTCCGAAACCTTTACGCTCAGTTGCCTTTAAGAATCGGGCAGGGATGATCTGATCTGTATCTACATTTTCAAGAGGTAGCGGGACCCCGGAACTCGTTAGTATATTGAATTTATCGTATGCCATCTGTTATGCGTATGCTGTTTCTAATAATGTTCTTGGATCTGTTACTTTTCCTGTAACGGCTGCCGCAGCTGCTACCAATGGGCTAGCCAGTAAGGTTCGTGCCCCCGGTCCCTGTCGCCCTTCAAAATTTCGGTTCGATGTACTTACTGCGTATTTACCTGTCGGTATTTTATCATCATTCATTGCAAGACAGGCAGAACAGCCCGGTTCCCTTAGGCGGAATCCGGCATCTGTTAGTATGTCTAGTATGCCTTCTTCTTTGATAGCCCTTTCAACTTTGTGAGACCCGGGAACTAACCAGGCCGTCACATTACTAGCTTTTTGCTTCCCTTTTACGATACTGGCAAAAGCTCTGAAATCCTCAATGCGGCCATTCGTGCAGCTTCCAAGAAACACATAATCTATTTGCTTACCTATCATAGTTTCTCCTTCATCAAAGGCCATATAAGCGAGTGATTTTTTATAGGTAGAAGGACTTCCTTTTGTTTCATTGGCCATTGGTATACCACCCTGAATTCCAACACCCATCCCTGGATTGGTTCCAAAAGTGATCATGGGTTCAATGGCATTACCTTCAAATTCAACTTCCTTGTCAAATACAGCATCTGCGTCTGAATAGAGTGACGTCCAATAGGGGAGTGCTTTTTCCCAGGCATCGCCACGGGGAGTATACGTACGTCCCTGTATATATTCAAATGTCTTTTCGTCCGGAGCGATCATACCGCCACGGGCACCCATTTCTATACTCAGATTACAAACGGTCATCCGGCCTTCCATACTCATATCCCGAAATACTTCCCCCGCATATTCAACGAAATAGCCTGTAGCACCTGAAGTGCTTAGTTGGGAAATGATGTAAAGGGCCACATCTTTTGGGGTAACACCTGGGTTTAGCTTTCCATTGATTGTGATCCTCATTTTCTTCGGTTTGGGTTGCATGATGCACTGACTGGCTAAAACCATCTCCACTTCAGATGTGCCAATTCCAAAGGCAACAGCCCCAAAAGCCCCGTGGGTCGAGGTGTGTGAGTCGCCACAAACAATGGTCGCTCCAGGCAGGGTAATTCCGTTTTCAGGGCCAATGACATGAACAATACCGTTATTCTCATGCCCTAATCCCCAATATGGTATGCCATGGTCTTTTGCATTTTCTTCCAGTGCTTTTAACTGCTTGGCAGAGAGTGGATCCTGTACTGGCAGGTGTTGATTTATAGTCGGGGTATTGTGATCTGCAGTGGCAAACGTCCGGGCAGGATATTTCACTTTAATACTCCGGGTATTTAAGCCATGAAAAGCAACCGGACTGGTCACTTCATGCACCAGATGCCTGTCAATAAATAAGACATCAGGACCATTTTCTATGGACCGGACAACATGTGAGTCCCAAACCTTATCAAAGAGTGTTCTCGACGCGCTCATAAAATCAAATTTGACTGATGCTAAACTACTATTTCATTAAAATTCATGGTACTTACTGAATTTGAAATTACGATGTTCAACCCGCCATTTAGGCGATAAGAATTCTTTATTACTTATCTGGTGCATCTATGTATAATTTTAATTTAACAGCTTAATGCGTCAGTTTAACAAAATCGTAACTATAAGCCGAGAAAGGGTAGCTTATCTTTAAAGAACTAGAATTCTAACTTAAAACAACCTGATTCATGAAACAGTTTTATTCAATTTTAACAGGCATCGCTGTTTGCCTGATGCTCAGTATACCCGCGCAGGCCGAGGCACAATTAGATGTTCCTCGTGGTAGCCAGATGGCCAAAGTTTCTCAGCGCGTTGGTATTTCTGATATTACGATCGTTTATTCCCGACCCAGCGTTAATAACAGGGAAATATGGGGAAAATTGGTCCCATATGGGATGAATAACCTCGGATTTGGCACAGCTAAAGAATCGCCATGGAGGGCCGGTGCTAATGAAAATACGACCATCAAATTTTCAGATGATGTTACTGTAGAGGGAAAACCTCTTAACGCAGGCAAGTACGGATTACATATGATAATTAACCCGGACAATACGGTCACCGTAATTTTCTCTAAGAATCATCAGGCCTGGGGAAGTTATTTTTATAACCCTGCAGATGATGCACTTCGCGTTGATGTGAGTATGAAGGATGCGCCTCATGCGGAGCAACTAACCTATTTGTTTAATGATGTAGATGCGACTTCTGCTGTAGCCACACTTCATTGGGAAAAGAAGCAGATCCCGTTCAAGATAGGAGTTGACGTTCCAAATATTGTTTTGGCGGATATACGAAATAAACTGGAGAATGCTCCGGGATTCCAGCGCCAGACATGGGAGCAGGCTGCGGCTTACTCCTTAAACAATGGTGGAGATATGGAAGAGGCCTTAGGTTGGATCAATGGTACCATTGAAGGAATGTTCTTTAGTGAGAAAAATTTTGGTAACCTCAGTACAAAAGCGCAGATCCTGAACAAACTGAACCGCACTGCAGAAGCTGATGCAATAATGGATGAAGCCTTAGGCATGGCTACTGTCTTTGAAGCGCATGGCTATGGGAGACAATTGATTGGCCAGGGAAAAAAAGAGAAGGCCATGGAAGTTTTCAAGATGAATGCCAAGAAACACAAAGGAGAATGGCCGGTAGATTACGGTTTGGCCAGAGCCTACAGTGCTGTTGGAAACTATGATGCAGCTCTTAAGCACTTGAAAATTGCTGCTACCAGAGCACCTGATGCGTTCAATAAAAATGCTATTGCTACCAATATGACTAAATTGGAAAAAGGAGAAGATATTAATTAAGAAATAGTAGTTGTTAAGTTGGTCGGGGGGTAGTACGTACTACCCCCTAGCTTATATAATTCCAGATATTTTTTTCTTTCAGAAGCGCATCCAGTGTTTGCCGGGTATTGGCATTTTCTACAGCGGATATATCAGGATCAACTTTCATTAATTCCAATGCATGGTAACGGGCTGTTTTCAGGATATCATTGTCCTTGACAATATCGGCGATCTTTAAAGCCAGAATTCCGCTTTGCTGTGTCCCCATAAGATCTCCGGGGCCTCTCAACTTTAGATCCACTTCAGCTATTTCGAAGCCGTCATTTGTGCGCACCATAGTTTCCAACCTGGTTTGAGCATCCTGAGTGAGCTGATCTGCAGACATAAGGATGCAATAGCTTTGATCTGCCCCCCGGCCTACACGCCCTCTTAACTGGTGTAATTGGGATAAGCCAAAGCGTTCTGCACTTTCTATGATCATGACACTGGCATTTGGAATATCAACGCCAACTTCAATCACGGTTGTTGCCACCATGATCTGGGTTTCCCCTTTTACAAATCTGGCCATTTCATACTCCTTGTCTTCAGATTTCATCTTTCCATGTACAATAGAGATCTGGTAATCTGGTATTGGAAATTCTCTGGACAAACTTTCATGGCCATCCATCAGATCCTTGTAGTCCAGGGCTTCTGATTCCTTGATCAAAGGGTAGACAATATATACCTGCCTTCCCTTCTTAATCTCCTCCCGAATAAATGCAAAGACGTGTAATCTGTTTTTGTCAAATCGGTGAGCAGTCTTAACAGCTTTCCGGCCGGGGGGAAGCTCATCAATAATGGATATATCCAAGTCGCCGTATAAACTCATCGCCAGCGTCCTTGGGATGGGTGTAGCTGTCATTACCAATATGTGGGGCGGACGTTCATTTTTATGCCAGAGTTTTGAGCGTTGTGCTACGCCAAATCTGTGCTGTTCATCAATGATCGCTAAGCCCAGATTTTTAAATTTGACTTTTTCCTCTAGCACTGCATGGGTGCCTACGAGAATATGAAGGGAACCATCTTCCAGCGTCTGATGTATACCTTTTCGAACCGATTTTTTTACTGAACCTGTGAGCAATTCAATCCCAATGGGCATACCTGCCAATAAATTTTTCAGGCTGTTGTAATGCTGATTCGCCAATATTTCTGTCGGCGCCATCAGACAAGCCTGAAAGCCATTGTCTATTGCCAAGAGCATGGTCATAAGAGCCACTACCGTTTTGCCTGATCCTACATCTCCCTGCAGGAGCCTGTTCATTTGTGCATTGCTGCCCAGATCGGACCTAATTTCCTTGACAACTTTCTTTTGGGCTCCGGTTAATTCAAAGGGAAGATTTTCTTTGTAAAACTGGTTGAATTGATCGCCAACATGCTCAAAAGGAAATCCCTTGATCTTCTTTTTTCTTAAAATCTTCTTGCTCAGTAATTGCAATTGGATAAAGAAGAACTCCTCAAATTTTAAACGGAATTCGGCTTTGGCGAGTTGTGCGGTGTTTTCCGGAAAATGTACCTGCCTCATGGCCTCACTCTTTCCGGTCAAAGACAATGTTGACAAGATTCCTTCAGGCAAGGTTTCCTTAAAAGGCGCGTCGAACTCTTCCAATAACTGTTTAACCCAGCCGCTCATGAGTCGGTTTGTAATCCCCCTATTGCTTAATTTTTCGGTGGAGGGATATACGGGTTGCATTTTTATGCGCAGTCCTTTTCGATGCTCACTGGACAATTCCATATCAGGATGAGGCATACTAAACCGACCGCCATACCAATTAACTCTGCCGAATACGACATATTCACTTCCTGTTTTTAATTGTTTTTTGATCCACTTCTGTCCGCGGAACCAGACGAGGTCCATACTTCCAGTTGCATCGGAGAATGTGGCAACCAGTCTGCTGCCCCGTTTTTGATCTACTTCGTATACGTCAGTGATCCTTCCGATTATCTGGACATCAGCACTATGCCTTTCCAATTGTGAAATGGTATGATACTTGGTCTTGTCAATATATCGATTGGGAAAGACCTGAAGCAGGTCCTGATAGGTTTGGACACCCAATTCTGACTGGAGCAATGTTGCCCGGTTAGGACCTACACCTTTGAGAAAATTGATAGGAGTTTGTAAGTCGCTACGATTCATCAGACGAATTTAAGTCTTCATAGGTTGAACTCCAATTCTGCAAAATGCTAAATTTGAATAATATGAAGTCGAACCCTTTCTTGTTTCTTGCCTTGCTCTCAGTGATGTTCACCCTAAGCGGCCAACAAACTGAGGTAGATTTTATAAAAGCAGATCTGAATATTATTCCCGACAGCATGGGAAGTATAGCGGCTTCAGCTTCTTATGAGTTGGTAGCAATTGAAAAGAGCAGTTCCTTTTATCTGGATGCGCAGCGAATGGAATTCAGTTCAGTGCGACTCAATGGCAAGAAAGCGAAATATACCTATAACGGCAAGCGTCTTAACGTACAAAAGAAATTAAAGCCCGGTAAAAAATATCGGCTTTCGCTCGCATATACTGCGGTGCCCAATCAAACGGTGTATTTCTTTGGCTGGGACGATGGAATTCCCAATAACAACCAGATCTGGACACAAGGGCAAGGCAAGTATACCAGTCATTGGACTCCGAGCCTTGATGATATGAATGACAAGATGGTTTTTGATCTGACCCTCACCTTCGACAAGTCATACCAGGTCATCGCGAACGGGAAATTGGAAAATTCAAAGATAAAGGGGGAGGTAAAAGAATGGAAGTATTCCATGGATGGCCCTATGAGTAGTTATTTGCTCGCTTTTGTTATTGGAAATTATGAGTCTAGAATGCAATACAGTGCAAGAGGTATTCCTATAGAAAATTTCTTTTACACAGGGGCTGAAAAACGGTTTGAGTCTACGTATCGCTACACAAAAGAAATGTTTGATTTTTTAGAGGCAGAGATCGGCATGCCTTTTCCCTGGCAAGGCTATAAACAAGTACCAGTGCGGGATTTTTTATATGCAGGGATGGAGAATACCGGTTTGACCATCTTTTCAGATGCCTATCACGTAGATAGTCTGGCTTTCGCCGATAAGAACTATGTTGAGGTCAATGCCCATGAAATGGCGCATCAGTGGTTTGGGAATTTAGTGACCGAAGTTGATAGCAACCATCATTGGTTACACGAAGGGTTTGCCACATATTATGCCTTACTGGCCGAAGCCTCCGTTTTGGGTGAAGAATTGATGTACTGGAAACTCTTTGATAAAGCTCAAGCCTTGCAAAAAGCTGCAGAGGCAGGGCAAGGGGAGGCGTTGACAGATCCGAAGGCAAGCAGCCTGACGTTTTATGACAAGGGTGCCTGGGCCCTGGCACTACTTAGAGTTCAACTGGGCGAGGAGGCCTATAGAACCGGAACGCTAGATTATCTCAAGAAATATCAATACGGCAATGCGACAGTGGCGAATTATTTATCAGAAATGAGCGCAGCTTCGGGGCAGGACTTGTCTGATTTTCGATCTGACTGGTTAGATGGCACGAATTTTTCAATGGAGCAGGCGCGCAAGTATCTGACAGAAAGATCTCCGGCTCTCAGGAACTTCTTTGCTATGCAGCATGAGATACGTACCAGCAATGCACCAAATGAACGGATCCTTCAAGAATATTGGGCAACAAATGTATCCCCACAGCTTAGAGAACGCAGTATACGCTTGTATTATAAATCCTTATCAACAGATTTTATACGGGAAGCTTTACAAACCGGGGATCTAAAAATGCGACAGGCTGTAGTGCAATCGGCAACACGGATCCCCAAGGAATTACAATCTGATTTTGAAATATTACTGAACGATCCCAGCTACCTGACAGTGGAGCAAGCATTGTATTTACTTTGGGTGCATTTTCCTGAAAAACGTGCCGATTATTTAAAAAAGACCGAGGGTATTCTTGGGATGCCCGATAGAAATGTTCAGAGTATATGGCTATTGCTCGCTTCCCTGACTTCGGACTATGCTTCCAATTCTGATCGACAGGCCTTTCGGCAACAATTAGCTAATTTCACCTCGCCGGAAAATTCATTTGAAATAAGACAACGGGCATTTGTTTTGCTTTCCGAGATACAAGGGATGACGGATCAAAATCTTAAAGACTTGATCAACGCAACTGTACATCCGCAATACGCATTTCGCTCATTTGCCAGACAGCTATTAGATACATTTTTGAAATTACCTGATCAAAAGTCACGAATAAGTAGTTTATTGGATGGACTAAAGCCATCTGAACTGCGTTATATAAAACAGAAACTGACCATAGAATGAGAGCTTTAGTTATATCCGGAGGAGGTAGTAAAGGTGCTTTTGCCGGAGGCGTTGCGCAATTCCTGATGGAAGGATTGGACTACGACTATGATCTGTTTCTTGGTACTTCAACGGGTAGTTTATTGATCCCTCACCTGGCATTGAACAAGATCGAAAAGATCAAAAAAGTTTACACTACGGTAGATCAGGACAGTATTTTTAGCAATTGCCCTTTTACTATTCAGAAAAAGCACGGTGTAGCCAGTATTGGTATAAACCACTGGAATGTGTTTAAGAATTTCTACAAAGGAAGGAAGACATTTGGGGAGAGTAAGAATCTTTTAAAATTGATAAAACGGTCCTTTACACTTGAGGAATTTGAGGAACTAAAGAAGGGTCCTAAGGAAATTGTTGTTACCGTATCCAATCTTTCCCTGAATCAGGTGGAATACAAATCGATTAACGATTTTGAATACGATGAATTCTGTGAATGGATCTGGATCTCATGTAATTACACACCTTTTATGAGCCTTGTACGCAAACACGGATGTGAATATGCCGATGGAGGATTAGGAAGTATGGTGCCTATTGAAGAAGCGATCAACAGGGGGGCTACCCATGTAGATGCTGTAATACTGCACACAGAGGTTACCCATTTGAACCGGATGCCTTCTAAAAATGCCTTTTCATTATTGACGAACATGTTTGCATTTATGCTAGACCGGATAGAGCGTCAGAATATACGCATTGGAAAGCTTGTGGCAGGGCATACAAATGCAACCATAAATTTCTATTATACCCCAACCATACTCACAACGAATTCGCTCATCTTTGATGAGGAAAAGATGCATAATTGGTGGCGTAGCGGCTATGACTATGCCAGGTCTAAAAATGTGGAATTAAGTCCGATCGAGCCGGAATAGGCTACCAGAGTTCACTAATCTCCTTTTTAACGTAGGCTAGCGCAGTTGCAGAAGGCGATTGCATATCCATAGTTTCATTCAAGATGCCTTCCCTTAATTTATCAGCTGAA
>JAOTYW010000224.1 GCA_029861705.1 Flavobacteriaceae bacterium | reverse complement strand
ATATTTTCCCCTGTGAATGGGCATTGCAGGCCAATTAGTTATTAACAAAATCGTACCTTTGCAGCTTGCAGGATATCTTATCGCGTCTCGCATTTGCGGGATGAGGAAAGTCCGGACACCATAGCGCAGCATAGCGGGTAACGCCCGTCGCCCAGACAGTCACTGTCAGGGTCGGACAAGTGCAACAGAAAGCAAGTACAGGTAATGCTGTAGTGAAATCAGGTAAACTCTATGCGGTGAAACGCCAAGTATATCAACATTTGAGGGTAGCGCGCCCGAGTTGAAGGGTTGGCGGATAGAATGTTGTGGCAACACAAGATCAAGATAAATGATAAGAGCCCTTTTGGGATACAGAATCCGGCTTATTTCCTGCATAAAAACTCCCTGTTCTATGGTTTTTAACGACTGTTAGCAGGGAGTTTTATTTTGATTCGAAAAAGCTCAGAACGCTGCTGCCGTATTTACGGGATTCCTTATGCCCCGGCAATTTTTCCAACTTGAGATGTTTTGAGTGCTCCATGATCAAAATTCCTTTCTCAGAAAGCAGACCGCGTTCATAAACCATTTCAGGAATTTTAGCCATAGTTTCAATCGGCAGATCGTAAGGAGGATCGGCAAAAATAATATCAAAACTCCCAAGAGCACGGTCTAAATAACGAATCACATCTAATTTGATTACCTGAATAGAGGCCTGCAAATCTTTAGCAGTGCTGGAAATAAATTGAACGCAATGGGCATTATCATCAACAGCGATAATCTCCGGTACACCACGCGAAGCAAATTCAAAACTTATATTTCCCGTGCCAGCATATAAGTCGAGTACGCGAATATTTTCAAAGGTATAGGAGTTATGAAGAATGTTGAAAAGGGCCTCTTTGACCATATCGGTCGTAGGGCGTGCAGGTAATTTCTTAGGAGCAACGATGCGCTTGCCCCTGTGGCGACCCGAAATGATCCGCATCAGAAAGCATTTAAGACTGTAAAATCAATTGACTCATCATTGGATTCCCCACTGCCATATATTTCATTAGAAGGGTAGAAGAGTCCCGTATTGCTTACATATTCGTAGCAGATATCATAAAGTTCATCTCCTTCTTTGACAGAACCAAACAAGCGTACGCCAACCTGCGCAGGATCCAATCCTAACTGTTCTAAAGTGAAAAGTAAATAGTAGATAAAATCTTCTTTTGTGTCGAAGTAAAAACTATTATAAAACTTCAGCTTCTTGTGCTCCAGTACGGTAATATCCATCTGATCATCAGCCACATGCACATAACAGACCGGGCTTTTTGAATCTGAATGGCTTTGCAAAAGTGCCTGGATCAGAACGGTCCCATTATGGAGGAAGTCAAATTCGCCGAATAGGTCATAGACATAGTTATTGATATTCATGAAGGGAACATAGACATTGACAAGTTCCGGCAGATCGATCTCGTCATAAGCCATCATGTCATTGGCCAATATTTTTATGTTGAATTTCATGTAATTGGCCAACTCGTTCTCATCGAAGAGAGATTTAGGGACAAGGCTGAAGAGTGTATTGCGATGGATGACGACTACATCAGAATAGCCATAATCTGTTACCCGATATTCCCTAAGTAACTCTTTGAGTTCTCTTTGGATCTCATACGGACTGAGATCCTTCTTGAATGCGATTTGCTTGGAGAGAACAATGGAATTTGATATCGTATCCAGTATACAAAAAGAAAGTCCATTCAAGCTAACCTGAATGGACAATTTATGTATTTTATCTAAGCCCGAAGGCGTATTAATTTTCTCCTTTTTTGTCATAAATAGGAGGCCAGTTACCGTTAGTACTTACATCGGTAAGAGAACCTACTTTTATTTCCGTTCCATTGACTTCTTCAACACTAACCTGGGCGTTCTCACGGGAAACCAGGTCTTTAGGTTGATCATAAAGAACAACATCTTTAGCAACTTTTGCTTCAAATACAGACACTCTGAATCCACCTTTATCGATAACATCAGACTTCATCTCAAATTTCTCCCCACCCTGAGCATGTGGCACATTCATCATGCTTTTGAAGCGGTTATCTCCTTTAAAGATAGAATCCTTAACAGAAACAAATCCAAGCGTATCAACAATAGTTACCTCTTTTAGCAAGTCGATCCCATAAGTCTTATCAAATTCCATATAAGAAGAATCCCTCCGCTGAGTTATAGTATATTTGCCTGATTCCACGAAAGCAACAAGGGAATTGAAGTCTTTTGCAAAACTGCCATTAACCGTTCTGTAGGCTTCTTGGGAGTTCCTAATATCTTTCAGGGCAGAGATCACATCAGCGAACCGCTCTTGTTTGACTTGGTTAAACTCGATCGGTCCAGTGACAGACTTGAAGATTAGGTACCCCAAGAGTATACAAACCAGCCAGAGTACAACTTGAAAAATGGTTTTCATTATTACCTTGTGTTATTTATATTTAGTGAATCTCACAAATCTACAATTTTTTTTCAATCGTAAAAGTTTTTCCCTAAAAAACGCCCATAGAATAAAGGCTTATGACCCAATTGACTGCCGAGGCCTTTTTGGCTGTACTTATTGAAAAATTTCCTCATTCGCCTACGTCTATGCAGCAAAAGGCGTTACAACTGATAACGGACTTCACTTTATCGGCACAAAAAGATACCATATTTCTGCTGAAAGGATATGCGGGGACCGGAAAAACCACATTAATTGGTACGCTGGTCACTCAACTTTGGCAAACCAAGAAGGCAGCGGTTCTTATGGCGCCCACCGGCAGGGCTGCTAAAGTAATGTCTAACTACTCAGGTACACAAGCTTTTACGATCCATAAAAAGATCTATGTTCCCAGAAAAAATAAAGGCGGAGGCGTCACCTTTGTACTCGGACCGAACAAACATAAAGACACCCTCTTTATTGTAGATGAAGCCTCTATGATCCCGGATCAGGTATCAGATAGCAAACTATACGAACAAGGCTCACTGCTGGAAGACCTGTATACTTATGTGCAAAAAGGGCATCGCTGCCAGCTGATGCTGATCGGAGATACCGCTCAGTTGCCTCCGGTGCATTTAGAACTGAGTCCGGCATTGCAGAAAGATACTTTGGAGCTGCGCTTCGATGCCGAAGTGATTAGCCTGGAATTGGATGAAGTAGTGCGACAGGAACTAAATTCAGGTATCCTGGAGAATGCTACCTATATCAGGCATCAGTTGCAGCAGGGCGTGTTTGACAGCCTGAAGTTTGATGTGGAACCCTATACCGATATCGTCAGGCTTATTGATGGTTATTCTATTCAGGATGCTATTGACGATTCCTATAATAGCGAAGGCAAGGAAGAAACTGTGTTTATTGTACGTTCAAATAAGCGCGCGAATCAGTACAACGAGCAGATCCGCAGCAAGATCCTTTTTTTAGAACAAGAATTGGCCGCCGGGGATTATATGATGGTGGTGAAGAATAACTATTTCTGGCTAACACCCAATTCACAGGCCGGTTTTATTGCAAATGGCGACATCCTTGAGATCCTGGAGATCTTTGAGATCAAATCCCTGTATGGCTTTAGGTTTGCCAAGGTTAAAGTGCAAATGGTAGATTATCCCAATCAACGTCCATTTGAAACCGTCCTTTTATTGGATACTATCAAAGCCAACAGCCCATCTTTGAGTTATGAAGACGGGAATAAACTATACCAGGAAGTGCTAAAAGACTACGAACACGAAACATCTAAATACAAGAAATTCCTCTCGGTGAAAAACAACCCCTATTTCAACGCCCTACAGGTTAAATTTTCCTATGCGATCACCTGCCATAAATCTCAGGGAGGCCAGTGGGATACGGTATTTGTGGAACAACCATATCTCCCGAACGGACTGAGCAGGGAGTATTTTCGTTGGTTGTATACAGCGGTTACCCGAGCGCGCAAGAAATTATACCTGATCGGGTTTAAAGATGATTTTTTTGTTGCCTGAGAATAGGCTATTTTCGTAAGAGTACATCACACAATGACATCAGAGACTATAATCAGTATTTTTTTAGGGGTTGGACTCGCCGCTTCTGTCGGATTTCGGGTTTTCTTGCCCCTTTTCGCCTTAAGCCTGGCGGCCTATTTTGGCGTCTGGGAATTAAATGATAATTGGCAATGGATTGGAAGTTTAGCCGCCCTCATCACCTTAGGCGCTGCTACTATCATTGAGATCTTTGCCTATTTTATCCCATGGTTTGATAACCTTCTTGACAGTATTGCAGTGCCGCTGGCTGCCATTGCCGGGACAGCAGTTATGGTGTCTACTG
>JAOTYW010000040.1 GCA_029861705.1 Flavobacteriaceae bacterium | reverse complement strand
CTGTATTTTCTTTGCATCGAGATCTTTGACTGAAGCCCATTCAGGTACAGTATATCCCTGTTCCACAGCCCAGACCCAAAAGAGGGAGGCATGATCCGTTCCCCCGGCCAGGTCAGCAGCAACTGCTTCATACTTGCGCTTATATCGCACAATGTCGTAAATAGCCCCGGCTACTAACCTTCGGTCACGGGAACCCCAGCGCTTCTGACTTTTTAAAAGTCGGTGTACGGCACCATCTGCCTTTGCTCCCCCTCTAAAGATCTTATCAAGGGTAGCTTTGATAGCCGCAATTTGATTTTGGTGAAATCGCATATTTTGGTTCCAATTAATTTTTAGTCTTAGTTGTTCTCCCGAAGATGTTGTTGTCGGCGGGGAAAATACGAATTCCGAAACTAGCAGTGGCAAGTACGATACATTAAGTATTTATTTAGATCCTTCTGCTTGCGCAGAATATATCGGGGAATGCCCTACATTGTTTTTCGAGTTCAACAGACGAAAGTTTCCTAAAACAATAAAAGGGAGGTTTTCACCTCCCTTTCGTACAAACGCTCCAAATCATCTCTCTACACTATGACTACTTTAAAGCCATTTCTCCTTTTCTTGTAATACACGCCATTGTATTTATAGTATCGCTTTCCTCGTACATATACGACTCTATGTCCTCTCGGCAGCATATTGATGCGAAGTCCTGCAGGGGCCTTACACACTACATATTTTCTTCCAAAAGGCTTATACCATACACCTGCGGCAAATCGGTATTTAACACTGTGAAATTTATAGATCTTAGGTTTGTGGACAGTAGTAACAACTGTTCCATGTTTTGGGTATACTTTTACAATACGTTGCGCTTCTGCGCTATTAAAGGCGCCTATCATAAGGGCCATAACTAAAAGGTTTTTCAAAGTTTTCATAGCAATATTTTTTAAATGATTATACTACTAAGACTAGGGCTTTGAAACATGGTTTAATAAAAAAGGAAGCCGTTTGGCTTCCTTTTAGGTTTTTCATCGAAATCCGGTTCATCCGCCTTTGCGACGTTTCTGGATCTCTTTCAGCAATCTTTTTTTGAAATCTTCTTCAGCCCGGATCAGCATAAAACTTTTCTTAGCACTGATCACTTCACTCATGCGTTCCATATAGGCAATATGCAATTGGTGTTTTTCGACTTCCAGGTCTAATAGCTTATCCAGCAATCTGGCAGCTTCTCCTTCACTTAGGTATTCAAAATCCTGTAATTTACTTAAGACATCCTGGCGTTCTTTGCGCTTGATCGCTTCAATATTTTCTTCATGCTCATTGTAAAGGGGCCAGAATACTTGTGCTTCCTCACTTGTCAAATTCAAACGTTCGGTGATAAAGGCTACTTTAAGCGACTTAATTCGCTCGCGGCCCGGTCTGTTTTGCGAAAAGGCAAAAGTCCCTAACAGCATAAACAGCCCCAGTATCCCAATTTTGACTCTATTCTTCATCATAGTCCAAGTTTAATTCATCAATATCATCTATGGTATCATCCAGATACTCCATTATATTTTCATCTTCTATGTTCATTTCCATTATAGCATCTTCTTGCAAAGCATCTTCGGCAATGAATTCTGCCAACTCATAAGAGCTTAATCCTAAATCCCCTTCATCTAAGTACGCTTCTATTTCTGCACTTGCCAGAGTGTCAAAACTCGATTCTTCAGTTCCTCCCCATGGAATTACTACAACAAGCAGGAAGATAGCTGCAATGGAAGCCGCTGCAACCCAGTACCGTCTGTATGAGCGTAACTGTACGACCTTAGTCTCTTTTGGCTCCATCCGGGCCTTCAACTTATCGTTAAACGACTCGAAATAGTTATCCGGCGTGCTGAATCCCTCATTTTCGGGAGCGGATTGGGATTCTTTCCCAACCTTTTCCAGGATCCGGTCTGTGAGGCTATCAAAGTAGCCCTCCGGAGTTTTAAAGCCTTTATGTTTCTTCCAATCTTTCATGTCCTAGGTTTAGACGTCATTTTCGCCTAAAGGTTTAATTTTCTTTTAAATAGCTTTCAATCTTTTTAACTGCCAGGTGGTAGGAAGCTTTGAGTCCGCCCACCGAGGTTTCCAGTATTTCAGAAATCTCCTCATATTTTAGTTCTTCAAAATACTTCATATTGAAGACCAGCTTCTGTTTTTCTGGCAAGGTAGCAATGGCTTGTTGCAACTGATATTGGATCTCATCACCTTCAAAATATACATCGGCCTGCAAATTGTTTGCCATACGTTCCTGGAGCGCTTCGGAATTTACTCCTAATTTCCTCGATTTCTGCTTGAGGAAGGTTAAGGATTCATTCGTTGCGATCCGGTACATCCAGGAATACAGCTTGCTGTCTCCCTTAAAACCATCAATACTTCTATAAACCTTAATGAACGTATTCTGCAGCACATCGTCTGCATCATCATGATCCAGTACGATCCTACGGATATGCCAGTACAATCGTTCTTTATAGGTGTTGATCAACATCTCGAACGCCTTGGCCTGGGTATCTTTTTGCTTTAGTTGCTTAACTAAGGTTTCTTCGGCTATCAAAGTCAGCTTGTTATATGGGTAAGACCCTAATTTGCTGCAAAGGTTTAATCCCTTTTAACCTATATAACGTTCATTTTAGCCAATAGTTTGCATCGCTACTAACTTTTTATAGGTGCCTTTTTTCTCCATCAGGGCCGCGTGGTTGCCTTCTTCTACGATCTTACCTTTTTGCAGGACCAGGATATGATCGGCATTTTGAATCGTAGATAATCGATGTGCGATCACTAATGACGTCCGGTTCTTCATTAAATTTTCCAGGGCAAGCTGTACGAGTCGTTCACTTTCCGTATCCAGAGCTGAGGTGGCCTCATCAAGAATTAAGATGGCCGGATCTTTTAGTACAGCGCGCGCAATGGCCAAACGTTGTTTCTGTCCCCCGCTGAGCTTGTTCCCGCCATCTCCAATATTAGTATCATAGCCCTCTGGCAGCTCTGAAATAAACTCGTGGGCATTGGCAACCTTAGCGGCTTCCATAATTTCTTCACGACTAGCACCTTCCTTACCCAGACCAATATTCCAGGCTACGGTGTCATTAAAGAGGATAGAGTCTTGTGTGACCATACCGATCAAGTTTCGGAGAGATCTTTTAGATATTTTTTTGACATTGATGTCGTCAATAAGAAGCGTCCCTTCATTAACGTCATAAAAGCGCGTCAATAAATTAGCCAAAGTACTTTTTCCACTGCCTGATTGACCGACGAGAGCGACAGTCTTGCCTTTGTACAGTTCAAAATTGAAATCGGTCAGTATCCATTGATCCTCATATTTAAAAGAAATAGCATTAAAGTTGATGTTTTTATCGAAGCTGGTCTTCTCGATCGGATTTTCGGCATCCACAATTGGATTGGGCGTTTCCAGGATCTCTAATACCCTTTCTGCAGCAGCGTTACCCTTTTTAACGCCATAGGAAGCCTTGCTAATGGCCTTTGCAGGCGTTAAGATATTATAGGCCAGCCCCATATAGGCAATGAAGGAGGAAGGATCCAGTATTTTATCGATCAAAACCATACGGCCGCCATACCATAAAAGAACTCCTATCACAACGATCCCAAGGAATTCCCCGAGTGGCGATGCCAGGTTTTGTCTGTTCAATAAACTATTGGAGAATTTAAAAAATCTGTCTGTTGAGCGCTGAAAGTGTTTTGAAAACCGACTCTCACTTGTAAATGCTTTGATGATGCGCAGACCGGTCAGGGTTTCTTCGGTGATCGACAAAAACTCACCTTGTTCTTTTTGCACCCGTGCCGATTTCTTTTTTAAGGATTTCCCTACCCGTGATATGATGAAACCTGCAACAGGGATAAATATGAACACAAAGAGGGTCAGTTTAACACTGATAAAGAACATGATGGCAATAGTGAACAGTATGGTCAATGGCTCCCGGATCATCAATTCCAGAATAGAGAGGAAGCTATGCTGGATCTCTAATACATCTGAAGTAATACGTGCAATGACATCTCCTTTTCTTTTCTCTGTGAAATAGGAGATAGGTAAGTTGGTAATCTTATCATACATGGCATTTCTCAGATCCCGCAATACGCCATTGCGCAAAAAAGTGATGAAATACATGGCCATATAATTGAAGATGTTCTTTAAGAGGAATAGTAATAAGACTAAACCAATAACCAGGACAAGGCCTTTCATCTGATCATCACCGGCAAACTGAGTTACCTGGTAATTAATGTAATCCTGCAGATAATCCTTGGCCTGCCCCATTCCGGTATAGACGGGCATTACTGACACTTTTTTGGTTTGGTCGAATAGCACATCCAGCATAGGGATCAGCGCTGCAAATGATAAAGCGCTGAATAGGGCATAGAGAATATTGAAAAAGATATTCAGAAAGCCATATTTACGATACGGGATCGCAAACCGCAATATTTTCTTGAAATAATCCATTAGCCTACGTTGAGTTCAGCTGTTATTCGATCCAGCTTGTTTTCAAGGGCTGCTTTTACCCCTTTGTAGCCAGAGGTGCTTGCAAGTGGGGCATTGACACTCATGTAGAATTTGATCTTTGGCTCGGTACCACTCGGTCTGGCAGCTATCCGGGCCCCGTCTTCTGTCGTATAGATAAGCACATTGGATTTAGGGATATCAATAGGTGTTGAAGTGCCATTTCTAGGATCTGTGGAAGTGCTTGTATTGTAATCATCTATGCGTATGACCGTTGATCTATCGATAGTTTTAAGGGGGTTTTCTTTAAGATCGATCATCATTTGCCGGATCTCTTCGGCCCCTTGTATGCCTTTTTTGGTCAGGGAAATAAGTTTTTCCTGGTAACAGCCATATTTGACGAATGCTTCTAGCAGTGCCTGGTAGAAAGAACTCCCGCCAGCCTTTTTTTCTGCTGCGATCTCGCATGCCAACAAGGTAGCGGTAACGGCATCCTTATCCCTTACAAAATCTCCTACCATAAAACCAAAGCTCTCTTCCCCTCCGCCGACAAAATCAGAGTCAGGAAAGTCCTTGATCATTTTTGCGATCCACTTAAATCCGGTGAGGGCTTCCTTGTATTCCACGCCATAAACGGTTGCCATTTGGCGCATCATAGGGGTTGAAACAATAGTGCTCGCAATAAATTCATTCCCATTGAACCCGCGCTCTTTGCGCTTATCGAGCAAGTATTCAGTCATGAGGACCATGGTTTGGTTTCCATTAAGCAATTGCATTTCGCCTTCCGTATTTCGAACAGCGATTCCTAATCGGTCGCTATCCGGATCTGTTCCGATCACCATATCGGCACCCAGTGCCTCGGCTTTTCTTATGGCTAATTCGAGTGCCTCAGGTTCTTCTGGATTAGGCGACTTCACGGTGGGGAAGTTCCCATCCGGTTCTGCCTGTTCAGCAATGACCGTTACTTGAGGGTATCCAGCCCGTTTTAAAACTTCGGGTATGGCCGTAATAGATGTGCCGTGCAAGGAGGTAAAAACAATATGCAGATCTTCTTTCCCCGGGGCATTAAAATTTCCGTTTTCCACACTGGCAGAAATAAAAGCCTCGTCTACTTCCGCATCAATTTTTTGTATAAGCTCTGGCCTGGTGCTGAAATTGATATCGCCAAAATCCAGGGAATTGATCTCGGCAATGATCTCGTCATCCTGCGGCGGGACGATCTGCCCTCCATCGGTCCAGTAGACTTTATAGCCGTTGTACTCGGGCGGATTGTGTGATGCTGTAAGGACGATACCTATATGGCAGTTGAGATGACGCACTGCAAAACTCAATTCCGGGGTTGTTCTCAATTCAGAAAAAAGGTAGACCTGGATGCCATTAGCGGAAAATACTTCGGCCACGGTTTGTGCCAGAGATTGGCTGTTATGCCTGCAGTCATAGGCAATGACAACTTTTAACGCTGCATCCGGATAGCTTTTTTTAAGGTAATTACTGAGGCCCTGCGAATTCTTACCCAGGGTATATTTATTGATCCGGTTAGTGCCCACACCCATTATACCTCTCATGCCGCCGGTACCAAATTCCAGACTCTTATAAAAACGGTCTTCTAGTTCCTGAGGGTCATTTTGGATCAGTTGTGATACTTCGTCTCGAACAGCCTGGTCAAAAACCGGGCTCAACCAATTTTCCGCTTCTTTGTATATATGTGCTGTTTTTTCAGACATGGAGTAATTGCTATTAAGATGTGATCCTGGGTATTTGCCTGGAAAGATGAATTTCTTCTGATACCGTATACCGTGCCTTACTTTTTCGGGTTCGTATTAGGAGCTCTCCCAAAAAACCGGCGAGGAAAAATTGTGTTCCGATGATCATTGTAGTAAGTGCCACAAAGAATTGCGGACGCGAAGTTAGGAGTCGGCCTCCCGGATTAATAAACACTTTATCTATCCCCAGATAAATGGTTAAGCCAAAACCAATAATAAACATCAGCACGCCCCAGGCGCCAAAAAGGTGCATAGGCCGCTTGCCGAATTTTGAAACAAACCAGATAGTGATCAGGTCAAGAAAGCCTTTAATAAATCGATCTGCCCCAAATTTGGTCTTCCCGTATTTACGGGCCTGGTGTTGTACTACTTTCTCCCCGATCTTGTGGTAGCCAGCATTTTTTGCCAGCACGGGTATATATCGGTGCATTTCTCCGGAAACTTCGATGGATTTGATCACCTGTTTGCGAAATGCCTTTAAACCACAATTAAAGTCATTCAATTTAACGCCGGAAGTTTTCCTGGCTGCCCAATTAAACAGTTTAGACGGAATATTTTTAGCGAGAATGGAATCAAAGCGTTTCTTTTTCCAACCTGAAACCAGATCGTAGCCTTCTTCGGTTACAAGTCGATATAATTCAGGGATCTCCTCCGGGTTATCCTGGAGATCGGCATCCATGGTAATGACTACATCACCCTGGGCGGCTTTAAACCCGGCATGAAGCGCCTGGGATTTGCCGAAATTCTTAAGAAAACGAATGGCCTTTACATTCGGGTTCACTTCAGACAGCCGCTGTATGGCCTGCCAGGAGGCGTCGGTACTACCGTCGTCTATAAAGAGTATCTCATAAGAAAAATGATTGGACTGCATAACTTCTGCAATCCAATCATGTAATTCTTGAATAGATTCTTCCTCGTTGAGTAAAGGAATTACGATGGAAAGATTCATAGCGTTCATCGGCTGTTCCTTCAAAAGTACAACAAGTTCTTAATAATCAGGCTTTGCTTTTTTAAGGATCAATCCGTCAATTAAACCAATAACCAATCCGATTATAATACTAAAGATTAGGATTACGGGGTACGAGATCCAAAACATATTGATGGTACCTTCGTATTGTTGCTCTATCTGCGCCGATGACATTCGGCCATCTTCAATTGCCGCCGCTTTTCCTGCTTCGGCAATTTTAGTAATAAATTCCGGATCCAGAACATTAGCAAGGAAAATAGTATAGATCACAGATATAATCCCGGAAATTAGCGCTATACCCGCGCCTAATTTAACAGCCTGGCCTATGTTGAGGTATCCGCCATTTGCTTTTCTAAAGGCCCAGATCCCCCATGTGATCACGGCAGCTGTCATGACTAAACTGATAATTGTGTTTGATGAATCTCTGGATGTGTGAGCATCCATGGTATAAAGCATTACTCCGAAAATTACACCGATTACTCCTAGAATAAGGCCGTAATTCAATGAAAATTTTCCAATTTTAGGTTGGGTTTCTTCCATTACATATAGTTTTTATGATTCCATTTAGTTAGTTGAACACAAGATTCAATTGTTACATTTAAAGGTAATAAATTTAGATTATTCGCATGCAGCAATACTATTGCAAATAGGATTAAAAATACCTACATTTGCAGCCTGAAAATTTCATTAGCTAAAGCGCAGCGCCATGAAAAAAGGCATACATCCTGAAAATTATCGTTTAGTGGCATTCAAAGATATGTCCAATGACGATGTTTTTTTAACTAAAAGCACAGCCGACACCAAAGAAACAATTACGGTAGATGGCGAAGAATATCCTTTGATTAAACTGGAGATCTCGCGAACATCGCATCCGTTTTACACAGGGAAAGCCAAATTGGTGGATACTGCAGGTAGGATCGACAAGTTTAAGAACAAGTACAAGAAATTTGAGAAGAAGGAAACAGCCCCTGCACCTGAAGCAGCGCCGGTTAAAGCTAGCTCAGAAGAAGAATAGATCGACATAACTCGATTAAAAACGCCTCCAGTATCGGGGGCGTTTTTTATTTTTGTTAAAACGTTTAGATGAACTACATCCTTTCAGACGCTTCGCATCGCAATGCTTTCCTGCCTTTTACGTTCACCAGGCCAATATGTGAAATTCGCATCGGTATCGATACCATTCGCGAAAAATGGGCATCCATGCTAGGGAACAGCTGCAGTGCTTTGACGGAAGAATACCTGCAGGAAAAATTCCCTTTGGTGACAGAAGCAGACAATGTTGTCATCAATGCCTCCTTTATTCCGGATATAAACCTGGTAAAAGCAGTAAGCGAACTGGGAGTTGGAGAATTATTGATGGGGGAAGAAGAGTGGATCGCTTACAGAACTACCCGGGTAAGCAAAGAAGTAACTCCTGACGCTTTTGTGATTATATCTTTAAATGAAGAATGCTTGCAACTAAGGAATACCTGGGATATTTTTAGTTTGAATGGCAAAGTATTAGAAGCCGATTTTGAACGTATTACAGCCGGGCGGTATAGTGCACCTATCTCGCCTACGAATTCCTTGATCAAGGAAGAGCGGATCTTTTTAGAGGACGGGGCGAAAGTGGAGCACAGCATTCTTAACGCAAAAAATGGACCTATTTATATTGGCAGGAATGCCGAAATTATGGAGGGATGTATGGTAAGAGGGGGTTTTGCCATGGGACCTGACAGCATAATGAAAATGGGCGCCAAAATCTATGGTCCAACTACTGTAGGACCTTCCTGCAAGATTGGCGGTGAGGTGAACAATGTGGTCATATTTGGTTATTCGAGTAAATCACACGAGGGATTTCTGGGTAACGCCGTACTGGGGGAGTGGTGTAACCTGGGAGCAGACACTAACAATTCTAACCTGAAGAATAACTATGCAATGGTTAAGCTTTGGAGTTATGATAGCGAGCGTTTTGAGCCTACCGGACTCCAATTTTGCGGCTTAATGATGGGAGACCACAGCAAAACAGCCATAAATACGGTGATCAATACGGGTACGGTCATCGGGGTTAGTGTAAATCTCTATTCTGCAGGTTTTCCCAGGAATTACATTCCAAGTTATAGCTGGGGAGGTGCCAATGGTTTTAGCACCTATCGCACAAATAAGGCTTTCGAAACCGCCGTGGCCGCTATGGCCAGGCGAGGTGTGGAATTTGATGATGTAGAAGAGCGGATGCTGGAGCATGTATTTGACTCACCAGGGCCTACAGAAATTATCCAACTTAAAACACCATCTCAATAACCCGTCTTTATAGGGATTCTCCGTATATTTGCCCCTTTAATTAAGTGCTCTTATGCGTCCTAAAGTCGCCTTTCATACCCTGGGTTGTAAGCTGAATTTTTCGGAGACATCTACTATTGCCAGAAGTTTTGAGGGCGAAGGATTTGATCGGACCGACTTTGATCAAAAGGCGGATGTATATGTGATCAATACCTGTTCTGTTACAGAAAATGCCGATAAGCGTTTTGCCTACCAGGTGCGTCAGGCGCAAAAGCAAAACCCGGATGCATTTATTGTGGCTGTGGGGTGTTATGCCCAGTTAAAACCCGAAGAGTTGGCTGATGTTAATGGTGTTGATCTTGTTTTGGGGGCGACAGAAAAGTTTAAGATCACAGATTATTTGAATGATCTTACTAAGAATGAGTATGGAGAGGTGCATTCCTGTGATATATCAGAAGCCGATTTTTATGTGAGCAGTTTCGCCATTGGCGATCGCACCCGTGCTTTTTTAAAAGTGCAGGACGGTTGTGATTATAAGTGCACTTACTGTACCATTCCTCTGGCTCGGGGCATCTCACGTAGCGATACCGTAGAAAATATACTCAAGCAGGCAGAAGAGATCGCAGCAAAAGGTATAAAAGAGATCGTGCTAACGGGAGTGAATATTGGGGATTATGGAAAAGGTGAGTTCGGAAATAAAAGACATGAGCATACATTTTTAGATCTTATAAAAGCCCTGGACACCATCGAAGGTATTCACCGTATTCGAATTTCATCCATTGAGCCCAATCTGCTTAAAGACAGCATCATTGAATTTGTCGCCAATAGCGAGTCTTTTGTGCCTCATTTTCACATACCCCTGCAAAGTGGTAGCAATGCATTGCTAAAGACAATGAAAAGGCGCTACCTGCGAGAGACGTATACTGACCGTGTAGCTCGTATCAAACAATTAATGCCGCAAGCCTGTATAGGTGTAGATGTCATTGTTGGTTTTCCCGGGGAAACAGAGGAATTATTCCTGGAGACCTATGAATACCTGAACCAATTAGACATTTCCTATTTGCACGTATTCACGTATTCAGAGCGTGACAATACTGCTGCGGCATCTATGCCCGGCGCTGTACCTAAGCATATCAGGGCAAAGCGAAGTAAGATGTTACGAGTGCTTTCAACTAAGAAAAGAAGGGCCTTTTATGAGTCGCAACTGCACACTGAGTGCCAGGTATTATATGAAGGCGAAAATAAAGGCGGCTATATCCAGGGATTCACGGAAAACTATGTCCGCTTAAAAACACCCTGGGATCCAAATTTGGTTAACTCCTTTGCCATAGTCGAACTGGACAGGATAGATGAAGATGGTCTTGTGAGATTCAAAGAAGCTGTTCCCAACCTATCATAAAAAACCCGGCCTGGGCCGGGTAATACTTTTGCAAAAAAAATCCGATTCTTGTATTCTTAGATTCGAATACCTACCGGAAGCATTTCTTTATACTGTCTGTTCTTTCTCAGGAATCCAGCGATCTGTGGACTCGTTGGCACTACGCGAAGATTTTCTCCCTGAATATGATGGAGAACGGATTTGATGAATTCTTCTTTAAAACCTTTTTCGGAAATTTCTTCCGGAATAACCAATTTGGTTAGAAAAACTTTACGTTCCTGGGAGGAGTACTCAATTTTGGCTAAATGGCCGTCAAACCTAGCTTCAAACTGCCTCAGGAAACTATTATCTTTTATAATTAGCTCATTCATATAGTTTGATTTTAAAGTAGTTTTTAGACAAAAAAATTACGATTGGTTGGTATCGTAATTCTACAAATTGCAATCAAACGGTAAACCTAGTAGGCGGAACTATTATCTTTACAACAAGCGTACAAAGGTATGTAAAAAAATGCTAATTTCCTAGAGTTTAACATAGGCAACAAGCTATGCAAGACCCATTAATTCCAGTTTATTTCATGCCGGGCATGGCTGCCAGTTCGGACATTTTCGAGCATATAGTCTTGCCTGAGACCAGCTTCGAAACTATCCGGCTAGATTGGTTTAATCCACAGAAGGGAATGAGCCTGACTGAATATGCAAAGGCAATGCTGGAACATATTACGCATCCGAATCCGGTATTGGTAGGCGTTTCCTTTGGTGGGGTGCTGGTACAGGAGATGGCCAGACATATTCCCACACGAAAAGTGATCATTATATCCAGCGTAAAACAAAAGAAGGAAATGCCCAGAAGGCTCATTTTTGCCAAGTATACAAAAGCACATAAATTATTACCCACCGGCATGGTCAATAACATTGAACTATTGTCCAAGTATGCTTTTGGTGAAACGGTGACCAAAAGATTAGACCTTTATGAACGCTACTTAAGCATCAGAAACAAAACTTATCTGGACTGGGCTATTGATCAAATGGTGCGATGGGACCAACAGGACTTTGATCCCGGAATTATCCATATTCATGGCGAGAAAGATGCCGTATTTCCTTTTGAATATATCAACGATTGTATCCCCGTTAAAAATGGCACACACACCATGATCATTCATCGTTATAAATGGTTCAATGAACACCTGCCTACAATTATTTTGGAATAATGGAGTTCTATTTAATACCTTAGCCTAAACTAAATTAACTAAAAATGAGACTGTTAAAGAATGCCTTAATGGTATTGGGCATGATATTTCTTATTAGTACACTGATCTTTGCTGTACAAAGAGGAGACGCCCTGGAAGCCAGTATTAAGTCGGTCCAGCATGACGAAAATGACGAAAAGAATGTAGCTCAGGACTATACGATCTCTGCGATAGATATTCCTGAGGATCTGAATTTTGCGGGAGAAACCGTCCCACAAAAAGATCCTGAGATCATGGAGCGGATAGACCGGGAATTCCTGGTAAATACGTATTGGCAATCCAATGCTATTCTTTTAATGAAGCGTTCTCATAAGTACTTTCCCGTTATAGAGCCTATTTTGGCTAAATACGGTATCCCTGATGATTTTAAATACCTGGCTGTTGCCGAAAGCGGACTTCAAAATGTAGTCTCTCATAAGGGTGCAACAGGTTTTTGGCAGATCATGCGCGCCACAGGAAAAGAATATGGTTTGGAAGTAAACAGCAATGTGGATGAGCGCTATAATATGGAGAAAGCCACGGAAGTGGCCTGTAAATATTTACGTAGGTATAAAGACAAATTTGGAAGCTGGACACTCGCAGCCGCCGCATATAATGCAGGGCCCGGAAGCATTAACAAGTATTTGAGAATACAGAAAGTAAACGGTTATTACGATCTTTTACTTGGGGAAGAAACAGGACGTTATATATTCAGGATCCTGGCCATTAAAGAGATCCTTTCTAATCCGGATAAATATGGTTTCCTGGTAGAAAACGACGATTTGTACGAGCCTATTCCAACTTTTAATGTCGAAGTAGATGAACCTATTGGCAATTTTGCAGATTTTGCTACGCAATATGGCATCAACTACAAGATCTTAAAGAAGCATAATCCCTGGCTTAGAGAGCCACACTTAAACAATACTTCTGGAAAGAAGTATACGATCGCAATTCCTGTAAAGGGGTATTATCCGATGGGAGAATAGATCAGATGCGCTTCATCTGCTGTTGAAGCATCTTGATCTGCTCGGTCAGCATATTATTCTTATCCAACTTTTTGGCTTCCTGAAGCAAGGTGGTTGCTTCTCTCTTGCGCCTCTTTTGCATAGCGATACCAGCCAGGCTTAGTTTTGCCATGGCCACATCATAATCCATATTCAATCCCAGTTTCAGGGCTTTTTTGAAGTACTTCTCGGCCTGTGTCAGGTTTTTTTGTGAATAGATAATACCGTGCAGATAGTTGTAATATCCCTGTTGTTTAACAGTAAGCGCGGCTTCCGGATTCTTTATTTTGTTCAACCAACGTTCCGTGCCAGCGAGGTCTTGTTTGCGCATTCGCAAAAAGGACAAAAGAATGATCTCATTTCTGAAATAAAGGAATATGAATATAAAAACCAGGAAACACAAGAAAATACCATTACCTATAAACCCTTCTATAAACTGGTAGACGGCATATCCCAAGGCAGCTACAGCAAGGATAAGTTTAATGTTTTTATTGAACATAATTTTTTATTGGATTAGTTGGTAGTTAAGGCTCATTACAATTTTGGTAGGTATTTCCTGGTCGCCTAATTGCTTAATTATTGAATAGCCCCGGTATTCTCCTTTAACTTCCAATGTGCGAAATAATCCGGTCAAGGGATCAATCAGGATCATAGAATTCTGATTACCACTTAACTCCATAGATGTTTGATCGTCTTTTATAGAAAGCACGGCTTCGGCAGTCCCTTTGATCTCTGACCGTTCTTCAGTCATGGCCGAAAGTGTCCAGGTATTTTGAGTTGCCAGTTTTCCCTCGAATTTTGTATTCCAGGTATCGCCTATTGCGACTTCCTGGCTGGGATAAAAGAATGTCATTTGCTCATAACTCTTGGATAAAGCTTCTGAACCAAAGTCTTTACTCAGGCTGGCACTTAGCATGTCACGAGTAAAATCGTCTTCAAACCCGGCAGCATTAACCATGTTTTCGATCAATTTATCTCCTCCATTCACTTCATATATCTTCCCTCTAGGCGTCATTTTAATAGAAACTTTCTGTCCAATCAAACTCTGGAAGATCTTACTTTGCAAGTCATTTTCTTTTGGAATGCTGGTATCCACATTCATCAATTCTCCATAAAGATCTGAACGCATCAGCATTTTGAGATCTTTAAATTCCACGTCCATTAAGTAAAGGGAATCTTCCATGCCCGTGATCGTGAACTCCATGATAGACTTAATATCATTGGTTATCACCTGGGTTCCCGATTCCATTTCCTGGGTGATATCCTGAAGAGCGTGCTGTCGTATTGTAAAGGAATTACCTGACTCCAGCTTATAGCCAAGTGCATTTTGTCCGGCCAGGGTAAAAGAAGCCAGAAGTAAGAAGCTTGTAAATAGTCCATTTTTCATCGGTGGGGTAAGCGTTCGGATTACGGGCACAAAAGTAATAAATTATCCTCGAAAAAATTCCAAAGTGCCATTTGGGAAAGTAAAAACTCTTCGTATATTTGCGCCCAGATTTTTGCACAAGATTCTGATTCAATTTTCAGCATGTGCACTAAGATATACAGATATGAAAAGGACTTTTCAACCTTCAAAACGCAAGCGGCGAAACAAACATGGGTTCAGAGAGCGTATGGCGTCAGCTAATGGGCGTAAAGTATTGGCCCGCAGGAGAGCGAAAGGGCGAAAGAAAGTAAGTGTATCCTCAGAGCCGAGACACAAAAAATAAATGACCGTATTATTTATAATAGGAAAAGGTGTTACTTTTTAGATGTAACACCTTTTTTTTTATCCGGTTTTGACCGTAAGTGAATTGAAAACTACATATATACCCCGCTAGAATGCCAAAAAGAGAACATATCAAATCAGTGCTGATCATAGGATCCGGCCCCATTATCATAGGACAAGCCTGTGAATTTGACTACTCCGGATCACAAGCACTTAGATCCCTCAGAGAAGACGGCGTTGAAACGGTCCTGATCAATAGCAACCCGGCTACGATCATGACAGACCCGTCAATGGCAGATCACATTTATCTGTTGCCATTGAACACCAAATCAATTGTAAAGATCCTCCAGGAGCACCCGCAGATCGATGCCGTACTACCTACGATGGGCGGACAAACAGCATTGAACCTTTGTATTGAAGCGGATGAGAAAGGCATCTGGGAAGATTTTAATGTAGAGATCATAGGGGTAGATATAGATGCAATTAATATTACAGAGGACAGGGAGCAATTCCGGGCCTTAATGCAAGAGATCGGCATTGGGGTCCCGCCTCAGGCTATTGCTACAAGCTTTTTAAAAGGCAAAGAGATCGCGCAGGAATTCGGATTCCCATTGGTAATCCGGGCTTCCTATACATTGGGCGGTGCCGGGGCTTCTATCGTATATCAACGGGAAGATTTTGATGAACTCCTGAGTCGGGGACTGGAAGTATCACCTATCCATGAGGTGATGATAGACAAGGCATTGATCGGTTGGAAAGAATATGAACTAGAACTCTTGCGTGATAACAATGACAATGTTGTAATCATATGTACGATAGAAAATATGGACCCTATGGGTATCCATACTGGAGATTCAATTACAGTAGCTCCAGCGATGACCTTATCTGATACTACCTTTCAGCGTATGCGCGATATGGCCATCAAAATGATGCGAAGTATCGGCGATTTTGCAGGGGGTTGTAACGTTCAATTTGCCGTAAGCCCTGATGAAAAAGAGGATATCATCGCCATAGAGATCAACCCCAGGGTTTCTCGTTCTTCTGCGCTGGCTTCTAAAGC
>JAOTYW010000223.1 GCA_029861705.1 Flavobacteriaceae bacterium | reverse complement strand
TGCAAGTAGTCTATTAACTACCTTGAAATTTGAAGTAATGTACTTTAAGGATGGGAAGGAGCGCCTTTTTCTAAAGAACTTAAAAGTTGCCGAAGGCGGTGTAGATCTTAGGCGAAAACTGATCTCGGAAGGTTCCGTATCTACAAATGGTATTTTGTTCGATTCCGGATCTGCAAACATTCAACCTCAGTCTATGGGTATCATTCGTCAGATCTACCAGGTCTTACAACAAGAACAGTCCATGAATTTAATGATAGAAGGGCATACCGATTCGGATGGGGATGACACATCCAATATGGACTTGTCAAAGCAAAGGGCCGATGCAGTGCGAAATGCGCTGATTGATATTTACAATGTAGCTGGCAGCCGATTGCAGACCTCAGGGAAAGGCGAATCGGAACCCGTTGGAGATAATGGAACAACTGAGGGCAAAGCGCAAAACAGAAGAGTAGTCTTCATTAAACAATAAGAACATGAAAAATATTTTAACAGTTGCACTTGCTTTTATTACGGGTATCAATGTAACGATTGCCCAAAGCAGTTGTAGCACCTATTATCCTTTTGATGAAGGCACTACTTTTCAAATAACGAGCTATAATAAGAATGACAAAAAAGCGGCCGTAATAGATTATGTTGTAAAGGAATCCAATGGAGATTCGGCCATCCTTGCCTATGAAATGCTTGATGATAAGGGCAAATTAGTCATGAATTCGGAATATGGAATAAGCTGTGAAGAGGACGGTATCTCCATTGATTTTAACTCCCTGGCTGCCCCGGGTGTCCTGGAGCAATACAAGGATATGGAAGTAGATATTTCGGGAACCAATTTATTATTACCTAACAAATTGAGTACCGGACAGTCCCTTCCGGATGCCAATATGCTGATGAATATTAAAATGCCGCCGGTTAATATGAAAATGACAGTAGATATCCTCAATCGAAAAGTGGAAGGTAAGGAAACAGTTACTACCTCCGCCGGTACATTTGATTGCTATGTGATTTCCTATACACACGAATCTAAAATGGGTATGAAAATTACTGGCAACGGTAAAGAATGGATTGCCGAAGGGGTAGGTATGGTAAAGTCAGAGAGTTATAATAAAAAAGGGAAAAGAATAGGCCGGAGTGAGCTTACTGCCTTCAATAAGTAAAAAGGAATTCATCAGATAATAAAACCGGGGATTTACCTCGGTTTTGTTATATATGCTATCCTTGGAATAACCTACTAAACTGATTAAATAACAAACAGTACAGAATTTTTAGATGTTTGCACAAGTTATATGCCTGATAATCAATTAGTTTTATAAACTTTAAGATAGTACCAACTCAATTGCAATGTTTAGCGTATACCCACCACCCGAAAAGCTGTCCTTAACCCTGTTTGCCAACCTATTATATGTATGCAAATAGATCTCTTCAGATTACTTATCTTTAAGAGATACATACTTAATATTCAAGGTCTTGAATAAATTATCCAGAACATTATTTTCCTTGATCCTACATGCAGTTGTAGGCATAAGTCTGGGACAACAAGAAATAGCTGATTACACCTTCGAGGAAATTACTATTCCTTCGGATGATGGTCTTCAGGCCTGGTCTAATATTGAACAATTTTACGAAGATGAAGACGGGATAATATGGGCCATTATTGACAACGGTTTATATCGATATAATGGTCATACTGCGGTTAATGTAATCAATTACTTGTCTAGCTTCCATAATAAGGAAATTGGTACCCAGCCAGGAACAAAATTTTTGATAGACAGTGGGCAAAAGATTTGGTATGGACAGCGAAAAGGTCTTTACTGGATTGATCCAAAAAGATTGTCCGTTGAAGAAATTTATCTCGACGAGCCACTACATTCTTCAAATTGGCGTAATTATATTCTGGAACTCGAAGAGCATAATGACACTATTTATGTGGGTACAGCGAACGGCTTATATCTTCTGGAAAGAAATACAAAAAAGGTGCTTACAAAATATCTGAACGATGGAAAAGATGTAAAGCATCGGGAGAGTTCAAATTCTGTTCAATCTATTTATCCAACAATTGAAAAAGATGCTATTTGGGTAGTCTTAATGAATGGCCTGTACCGTATCAACAAAGCTGATGGCAGCACTGAAAAATACACTATTGAAGATCTATGGCCAGATCCTTATGCACATAATTTTAACACTGGTCACCTCTATGAAAAAGTACTATTCTTTCCTTCATGGGGCCTGGGAATAGTTGAATTTGACATGGAGAGCAAAAAGTTCTCGTATAATGAAAGCCTACCAAAATATAGAGGGAAATGGGAATACAATATTATTCGTTCTGCCATACCAATTTCAGATAGTACCCTGCTGGTAAATGTCACCAGGCTAGGAAATGCCCTTTTTAACAGGTATACAAAGAAATACCAATGGTTGCCAACCCCAAATGCTATGAACGATGGTGTCTTCTTGAATACAGATCGCAGTGGGTATATATGGGGCTCCAAGCGGGGTCGGATATTCAGATCAAATAAACCATTAGCCCCGGATAAGTTAACGTTCCAGCATACCATGGATATCTCTTCTTTCTCGGCAAATGGAATGCTAAAGAACAGGCCTTCAATTGACGGTCTATCAGCTATCCAATTGGGAGAAAATGAACGAAACATCCATTTGGAATTCAGTATTACCAAAGCACATATATTATCTGAATATCGCTATGAATATCAGTTGAATGAAAGTCCCTGGAAGCCTATCTCTACTCCTAATGAACTAAAGTTATTTGATCTCGAATCCGGCAACCACAACCTGGCTATTAGAACTGTTACACCCACTAACCAGGTGCTTTCAAAAGAAAATATAGCCTTTCAAATTTACTTGCCCTTCTATAAGTCAACTTATTTTATCGCCCTCTGCATACTGCTTACACTAGGGATAATTTATTTTTTAATTACTTATTATAACCAAAAGAAATTGTCAAGAAAACTACTTGAACTGGATGCGCTCAAATCTAACTTCTTTGCCAACATATCGCATGAATTTAGAACTCCACTAACGCTTATTTCATCTCCTATTGACAAAATTCTTTCAGAAGATGGGCTGGATACAACCCAACGAAAGCATCTGAAAATGGCTTCGAGGAATTCCAAAAATTTGCTTGCCCTGGTAGACCAGCTGCTAGACCTTTCCAAAATTGATAGCGGTAGTCTATCACTAGAATTGGAACATGGACAACCAGGACAACTTGTAGCATCCTGGAGCGAATCTTTTTCGTACCTGGCCTCCCAGAAGAATATTAAATTTCAAGTCGACATTCAAGATAAAAATAACAGCAGTTGGTTTGATCGGGATGCGCTTAAAAAAATAACAACCAACCTGCTGAGTAATGCCATAAAATACACCCCAAAGAATGGAAAGGTATCCCTAAAAACATCCATTCAAAATGGCAACTTATTTCTATCCGTTGAAAACGACGGCAAAGGCCTCAGTAAGGCACAGAAGGAAAAGATCTTTGAACGATTTTATCAAGCTGATGATTTTCAAGACGGGGTTGGAATTGGGCTCTCGCTTGTAAAAGAATTGGTCAGCCTGCATAAGGGTAGTATACATGTGGAAAGCGAACCTGACAAATGGACCCGTTTTGAAGTGAAACTTTGTGTAGATAAGAATTCATTCCCTAAGTCGGCAATAAACAATAACTCTGAAGTAGCTTTAGCAACCAAATGGCCTGTTGCAATTGGAGAACCTGCAATTGCAAGTGTCAACGGAAATCAGGAAATCCCGATCATTCTGATTGTAGAAGATAATCCCGATGTGCAGACCTTGCTGGCAGAATCTTTTAAAATGTCATATCAGGTGTTGCTATCTAAAAATGGAGAAGAAGGCATTACCACTGCCCTGGAACATATTCCCGATTTGATAATATCCGATGTAATGATGCCAGTAAAAGATGGTATAGAGCTGACAAGGACCCTAAAATTGGACGAACGTACCAGCCATATCCCCATCGTTCTTCTTACAGCAAAGGCAGGGGACATGAATGAACTCACAGGTATTGAAGTTGGAGCAGACGACTACATCACTAAACCATTTAATCAAAAGATCCTAAAATCAAAGGTGAAAGGACTTATTGAGTTGCGCAAAAAATTACAATCCAGATACAGCCAGGAGGTGATCCTGAAACCCAGGGACATTGCTATCACCAGTGTAGATGAGCAGTTCCTGCAAAGAGTACAGAGCGTTTTGGACGAGAAATTGGCGGAATCCTCATTTACTGTAGCAGCATTTAGCAAAGCTGTAAACATGA
>JAOTYW010000222.1 GCA_029861705.1 Flavobacteriaceae bacterium | reverse complement strand
AGAATGTATGCCGGGGTAGGTATTTCGCAAGATCAATAATAAGTTTGTCAGGGAATCCTGATTGGGATAAAAAAGGGCCATTACACCGGCCTGCTTGGGGGTTTTGCGTTCAATGAGTCGTTTTTTGATCTCCTTTAAGCGGAAGGAAGGAGCCATGATATAGTGAAAAGACTCCCCGGGGAGCGGGAGATTTTTTATTTTTGAGACCAGGTCTGTAAATTCAGAGAATTCCATGAGATATTCCGACTATACATCTATTACAATAATACTATTTATTTTCCTCACAGGGTGCCGGGATGAAGGCTCCAAAAAAGAAGTAAATGAAGTAGTCCCCGAATCTGTCACTGTTGAGAAAGATACACTGGCTGAGGTAAGTGAACCTGAAGAAGAAGGCTTTGTTCTCACAGAGGATAATGCCATTGATTTTTTCTTTGATTATCAAAAAGGCCTAAAAGAGAATAAAGTTAGAATAACGACTTCCCTCGGAAGTTTTACAGTGCAATTATACGATAACGTCCCCTATCACAAAGCCAATTTTATATACCTCACAAGGCAGGGGTATTTTAACACGACCATGTTTCACAGGGTCGTAAAAAATTTCATCATACAGGGCGGGAATGCAGACAACAAGGAGACTGCAGTAAAACGCCGTGAGATTGGCAGATACCTGCTGCCACCAGATACGCGAAAGGGCTACCGCCATCACAGGGGTACTATTTCCATGCCGAGTAGCGAGATCGATAATCCGCATATGCTGGCCTCCCCCTATGAGTTTTTTATCGTTGTAACCAAACCCGGCTCCTATCATTTGGATGGGAATTACACCCCGTTCGGACGTGTGATCGAGGGAATGGAAGTAGTTGATGAGATCAATAATCAGCCCGTAGACGATGGTGACTGGCCTTCACAAAATATTTATATCTTAAAAGCCGAAGTAATTAAATAAAGAATGGACATAAGTCGCGTACAAAACATCCTGGGATACACCTTTATGTCTGTTTTTGCAGTCTTTATCGGCTTGTATCCTTTGCGTTTTATCGGGCTATCTTATAATGATGGGCTTTTGGGGAGTAAGCCGGCGGCACTGTTGGACAGTTCACTTTATTTAACCGGTTTCTACACTCATATATTTCTGGGCGGGCTAGCCTTACTAGCCGGTTTTACTCAATTTTATCCTAAGCTCAGGAAGAAGAGACTAAACCTGCATCGCAACCTGGGTAAGATCTACCTGATATGCGTTTTATTGAGTGGTACTGCCGGTTTAGGAATAGCCTATTACGCTACTGGCGGATGGATCCCTGCCATTGGTTTTGCCGGTCTGGCAGTTGCGTGGCTTTATACAACGGCCAATGCCTATGTCACCATTCGAAACAAACTGGTCATTGCACATCAAAAATGGATGATCCGAAGCTATGCCTTGTGTTTTGCAGCCGTGACACTGCGAATTTATCTTCCTTTATTTATCGCAGGTTTTGGGATGGAGTTCATTGACTCTTATAAGATCATTGCCTGGCTATGCTGGGTGCCCAATATTTTGGTGGCCGAATTTTTAATCGTTCGAAGATTACCATCTCGAGCCTGAACTACTATTCTATGAGAATTCTCCTTACACTACTTATTTGTTGCTTCTATATCTCTTCTTTCGCACAAAACAATACCCAGGTAAATCAGGACCGTTTAGAGAGATCTATTATGGAACTTGCGCAATTTGGGATCGATGATACAGGGGAGACACATCGCGTGGCATTTAGTGATGCTGATATCGAGGGGCGAAAATGGATGATGGGACAGATGCAGGATGCCGGAATGGATGTGCATATCGACTTTGCCGGAAACATAATCGGCAGAAGAACAGGGACCGATTCCCAATTGAAACCCATTGGCTTTGGTTCCCATATCGATGCAGTACCTAATGGAGGCAATTATGATGGTTGTGTAGGCTCTATGGGCGCCCTTGAAGTAATGCGGACCTTGGAGGAAAATAATATTAAGACGCGTCATCCACTTGAGATGATCATTTTCTCCAATGAAGAAGGAGGCGTTATGGGGAGTCGCGCTTTGGTGGGCGAACTCGGACCCGACGCGCTCAGGGTTGTTAATAGCACGGGCTATTCCATGGGCGAAGGTATACAGCGAATTGGGGGTGACACGACCCGACTGGCAGATGTAATCCGTCCCAAAGGAAACATGAAGGCATTTTTGGAATTGCATATTGAGCAGGGTGCAAATTTGGAACGCGATGATTTGGATATCGGGATCGTAGAAGGTATTGTAGGCCTCCAATGGTGGGACGTGCGCATAAAGGGATTTGCCAATCACGCCGGAACTACGCCGATGAATATGCGACAAGATGCACTTCTTTCCGCAGCAAAATTTATACTGGCCGTCAATGAGATCACCAATAGCATGGAAGGCAGCCAGGTTGGCACTGTGGGTCGCATAAATGCCTTGCCAGGGGCTCCCAATGTCATTCCGGGGGAAGTTGTATTGAGTCTGGAGATCCGGGATCTGTCGGAAGAGAGGATATATGTACTTTACAATAAAATGGTGGAGAGAGCCAGGGAAATTGGTGAAGCCATGAATACGGAGTTTAGTTTCCATCCCCTGGATGCTACGGCCAAACCCGCCTTTATGGATGCAACTATCAAATCGGCCATCGAGGCTAACTGCAAATCCCTTAATTTGTCTTATCAGTATATGCCTAGCGGGGCAGGACATGATGCCCAGGATATGGCACGAATTACCCCCACCGGGATGATCTTTGTCCCCAGTAAAGGGGGGATCAGTCACTCACCTAAGGAATTTACTTCGGCTGAAGATATGGCTAATGGGGCATCGGTCCTATTACAGACCATTCTTGCACTTGACAAGGATTAGTACTCCAGGCCAGTGTTTACAAATGCCAGTTTCCGATCCTCGTTTTGGCTTCATTGAATTCCCTGATCAGGTTGTGAACGATCTCTGAAGCTGGGAGTATCTCATTGATCTGGGCACTCACCTGGCCGATCTCCAGTTCTCCGTCCTCCAAATCACCTTCAAACATTCCGCGTTTGGCGCGGGCTCTACCTAGAAGTTTTTTCAATTCTTCCGGCGAAGCGCAATTCGCATAGGCCTGCTTTACTTCTTCGTAAAAGTTATTTTTTATGAGTCGGACTGGCGCCAATTCCTTTAGGGTAAGCAGGGTATCCCCTTCCCCGGCTTCAACGACCCGATCCTTGAAGGCTTGATGGGAAGACGCCTCATGGCTGGCCACAAACCTACTTCCAACCTGGACACCTTCGGCCCCGAGGCACATTGCCGCCAGCATGGATTGACCGCTAGCTATACCCCCTGCAGCGATCACAGGTATTTGAACCCCTTTTGCTACTAAGGGGATCAGGGTAAAAGTGGTACTTTCTTCTCTGCCGTTATGGCCGCCAGCTTCAAACCCTTCAGCCACTACTGCATCTACTCCCGCTTCCTGAGCCTTTAAAGCAAATTTCAGGCTGCTGACAACATGAACAACGGTGATACCCTTCTCTTTTAAAAAAGACGTCCAGGTTTTTGGATTGCCAGCGGATGTAAAAACGATCTTCACTCCTTCCGCAACAATGATTTCCATATGCTTATCAATGTCCGGGTAGAGCATTGGCACGTTAACCCCAAAAGGTTTGGAGGTTGCTTTTTTGCATTTTTGAATATGTTCACGCAGTACATCCGGATACATACTTCCGGCTCCCAGTAATCCAAGTCCACCTGCATTGGCTACAGCCGATGCGAGACGCCAGCCGCTGGCCCAGATCATCCCTGCCTGGATAATGGGGTACTGGATATCAAATAGTTCTGTAATGCGATTTTGCATATAACAAGTTTACTCCAAAAAGATAGGACTGGCAAGGCCAGCTATTCTATTGAGGTAAAGTGTTCTTCGATTTCTCCAAGTACAAAAGAAAGGTGCTCAAACACCATATAATTTTCAAAACGAACAACTGTATACCCAAGTTCGTTCAGCCTCGCTGTCCTAAGTCGGTCCTTTTCCTGCGTTGTTGGATTCATATGCACCTGACCATCCAGTTCAATGACCAAACGTTCCTGATGGCAGTAAAAATCTGTTATGTAATTCTCTATGCTAAACTGTCGATTGAATCTGCGTCCAGCCAACTTACGAGCTTTTAAATGTGCCCAGAGATAGGCTTCTGCTGGAGTCCTATGTTTTCGAAGTGCTCTTCTATAAGCCTTAAGATATTTGAGGTTATGGATTCTTCTTTTCAAGTAATAATTGATCTTGAAAGACAATAGTAAGAG